>JBDKLU010000153.1:0-3082 GCA_039795475.1 Actinomycetota bacterium
GGCGATGTGGTCGTTCCCGCGGGCGTTGCTTTTGCGGCTCTTGGTCTTGGCTTTATTCCGGATGCACATGAAAAGCTCGAGCTGAGCACTTCGGGGCCCTGGGTCAGGCTCAGTTCGACCCGCGGTCACGTTCTTTCGCGCTAGTCGTCGAAGGTGTTGAGCATCGCCGTCGCGGCACGCGTGAGGTAATCCATCAGTGTTTCGCGCTGCAGCGGAGAAAGCCCGAGGCTGTCGACGGCAATAGTCATGTGCTCGACCCACCGCGCACGAGCATCCGGGTTGATTTTGTACGGCTGGTGCCGCAGGCGCAGTCGCGGGTGGCCGCGAGTGTCGCTGTAGGTGGTCGGCCCGCCCCAATACTGTTCGAGAAAGAGCTGCAGGCGCTCACGTGCCGGTTCGAGATCCACTTCGGGATACATCGGTTTGAGCACAGGGTCGGCGGCAACGCCCTCGTAAAACTTCGCCGTGAGACGTGCGAACGTGTCGTGGCCGCCAATCTCGTCGAAGAAGGTTTGATCCACGAACTACTTCTTTTTCTTGGTCTGCGAGAGATTGCCGACGCGAACGATTTCGCCATTGCGCACGAACCAGAGAACGCCGTCTTTGTCGCGAATCTTGGTGATGCGAACTCCGACTTCTTCAACGGTTCCGGTGGCGAGGCCAAGATCCACCTGGTCGCCTACGCCGAACTGATCTTCGAAGACGAGGAACAAACCGTTGAGGATGTCCTTGATCACGTTTTGCGCACCGAAACCAATTACTGCAGTGGCGACACCGGCAGATGCGGCGATAGCGACGACGGAAACGCCAACTTCTTGAAGCACGATGATGAGCGTGACGGTGACGATGGTCCAGGTGATGGTGTTCTTAAACACGCTGCCCATGGTGCTCGCCCGCTGCTTGGCGCGCGGACTAATCGCAATCTCTCGCCCTGTGCGCTCAGCTTTGCGTTCGAGTTTGCGCGCTTTCTTGTCGACGCCATCAACAATGTTGCGAATGACACGGTTGCTGATTCCCAGCAGAATCCACCGCAAGAACATCGCCACCAGAATCGTGATGACGACATTGATGAGCACGCCAGCAATGATCGGAATGTTGAACGCGTCGTGCCAGATGTTTGACATTGTTTAGGCCTTCGCGTCTCGTGCCTGTGCGGCGAGCGAGCGCTCGACGCCGGCAAGATGCTCGATAACGAAGCGGCGCAGGGGTGCATCAACGTTTTTGTGGCTTTCGAGCCAGGCGCGAGTCTCGTTTGCGAGGTGCTCGTTGACAAGAGCGGCAGGGTAGAAGCCTTCAAGTAATTCGTCGGCGATCGCGTAACTGCGCGTTGCCCAGATCTGCTCGATGCTGTCGAAGTACTGCTTGATGAACGGAACGAAAACGCTCGTATCGTGTGCGCGACCAAAGCCAAGGCCGGTTGCACGAACGATGAGGTTTGGCTTGTCATCGGATGCCCAAACCGAAGCCCACGCGGCTTGCTTGTTTGCTGCACCTGGCAGAGCCGCACGTGCGTGGGCGGCTGACTGTGCGCCGGTCGCGGTGTTGTCTTCTGCAAGGTAGGCGTCGATGTCTGCAGCAGTTGCGCGACCGCCCTCGGCCAGAGCGATGAGCAACTCCCAGCCGAGGTCCGTGTCGATGTCGAGCCCAGACAGTGCAATTTCACCCGAACGCAGTTTCGCGATGGTGTCGAGGTGAGCATCCGTTGATGCGCTCTGCCCAAATGCTTTGAGGAACTGGAACTGGCTGTCGCTTCCGGCTTCTGCCTTCTGTGCGAGATCCCACAGTGCGTCGGCGACACGAACCTGCTGTGCTGCACGAGTTTCAGGGGATGTGTACGCGTTTACTGCGAGCAGAAGCTGTCCGACGACCGTGCGAACCGTGGTCGATTCTGACTCGGTTGCAATGTTGCCCAGAACGAGGTCGATAAAGTCGCGTGCAGGGGTTTCGGCATCGCGCGTGGCATCCCACGCGGCGCCCCACACAAGCGAGCGAGCCAGTGGGTTGGAGATCGACGAGAGGTGAGCAATCGCCGTGTTGAGCGAGTGCGCATCAAGGCGAATCTTCGCGTAGGCGAGATCATCGTCGTTGATAAGAACGAAATCGGGGCGAGTTTTGCCGACCAGTTCGGTCAGTTCGGTGCGTGCGCCGTCAATGTCGAACTCGAATCGTTCAGTGCGTTCGAGCTTGCCGCCGTTGAGGTTGTAGAAACCAATGGCCATGCGGTGAGGTCGAATGGTTGGCCATTCAGCCGGTGCCGTCTGCGTAACGGCGAACGAGGTGAAGGTGCCACTGCCGTCGACTGTGACTTCGGGACGAAGGGTGTTTACTCCCGCGGTTTCAAGCCACTGCTTCGACCACGTGCTGAGGTCGCGACCGCTTGCCTTCTCGAGCTCGACGAGTAGGTCGGTCAGTTCGGTGTTGCTGAAGCGGTGCTTCTTGAAGTACTCGCCGACGCCCTTGAGGAACTTCTCCTCGCCAACCCAAGCGCTGAGTTGCTTGAGTACGGATGCTCCCTTGGCGTACGTGATGCCATCGAAGTTCACGCGAACCGAGTCGAGGTCGGGAATCTCGGCAACGATCGGGTGAGTTGAGGGGAGCTGATCCTGGCGGTATGCCCAGCTCTTCTCCATCGCTGCGAATGTGGTCCAGGCTTCTGTCCATTCGGTTGCCTCGGCGCAAGCCAGTGCGGCTGCGTACTCGGCGAACGACTCGTTGAGCCACAGGTCGTTCCACCAGCGCATGGTGACCAGGTCGCCAAACCACATGTGAGCCAGCTCGTGCAGGATCGTGATGACACGGCGCTCACGCATTGCAGCGGTTACCTTCGAGCGGAATACATACGCCTCGGTGAAAGTGATGCAACCAGCGTTCTCCATGGCTCCGGCGTTGAACTCGGGTACGAAGATCTGGTCGTACTTGTCGAACGGGTAGGGAAAGTCAAACTTCGACTCGAAGAAGGCGAAACCTTCGCGAGTCTTTTCGAAGATGTAGTCGGCATCCAGGTTCTTTGCCAGTGATGCGCGGCAGTATGCGCCCAGGGGAATGATGCGACCGTCGAGGCTCGTGAGCTCACCCGTCGAAC
>JBDKLU010000154.1:0-23557 GCA_039795475.1 Actinomycetota bacterium
GGCTTTCGAATGACGTTCTTCATCACATCTCAATATGACGGTTGGACCGACAACGTCAAGCAGATGCGCCGCCTGGTCGATTCCGGCCATCTACAAGTGGCCAACCATACAACCACCCACAAATGGCTAACACGTGAGTCGGACTCTACCGTTGCGGCTCAGCTCTCTGGTTGTGAAAAATTCATCAAGAATAACTTTGGCGTGACCGCCCACCCATACTTTCGCCCGCCATTTGGGGAAGTGGATGCTCGGGTCGCTCGTATCGCAGCGAACGAGGGTTATTCCACGCCAGTACTCTGGTACGGCACTTTCGGCGACGCCGGCATGACATCCGTCGGTGGTGTGAGCAATATGGCCAAGCGCTGGTTGCAGCCACAATCAATCGTTATCGGGCACGCCAATTTTGATCCGGTCGTGCACGCCCTGCCGTTTATCGAACAGATTTTGCATCGACGCCACCTTCAGCCGGTGACGCTCGATGACGTTTACCTTCGTCAGGCTTAGTCGGCGACCTTAGCTGCCGATTCGCGCTTGGGGAACCATGGAATCGTGGGTGACACCCGGCGCTGATATTCGCGATATTCGGGGTACTTCGACAAAGTGATGCTTTCCGTGAAGCGGGTTGAACCGATAAATAGCAGGCTGAGCAAGAATGCGCCTACGACGGTCCACTGAAGCAGTGAGCCGGTGGCGGCTACGCCGAAGAAGAAAATGACCCACCACTGAGACTGTTCTGCAAAGAAGTTCGGGTGACGCGATACCGAGAACAGCCCTGTCGTCAGGAAGTTACTTTCGGGAGTTTTGCCGGCGGCGATGGCTGCATGCTTGCGCTTGTGGAAGTTCCACTGTTGCTGGTCAGCCACGGTTTCGATGCTGAGAAGCGCCAGGAATGCAACTGTGCACACGACATCCCAGAAACCGAATGGAGTTGGATTCTGAGCGGCGGTCCACGCAGGAAGTGTGATCAGCCAGAGAACGACGTTTTGGAAAATGACGATGAAGAAAATGTTGAACACCTGGTACGCGGCTGGGCTCATACCCTGACGCAGGATCTCCCATCGATAATCTTCACCGCCGGGCTGGTAACCACCCTTGCGGGCGAAGTTGAAGGTGAGACGTGCACCCCAGAGCGTGACGATGATTGCGATGACGTTGAGGCGAACATCCGTGAAGGAGCTGGCGCCGGCGAAGATCCAAACATAGACAACGGGGATAACTGACCAGATGCGGTCCACCCACGAGGTGTCTTTTGTGACGATGCTCAAGAACCAGGTAAGGAAGCAAATGCCTGCCAATACCCACAAACTCGCAATTAATCCGTACATTCCATGCCTCCTCTTGGTTCTTGTATTTTAGTCCGGCGCGCATTCGTATAAGGTGAATGAGCGAGGAGGGATTTCTGGTGGGTCTAGAGTCAAACGAGGGTGCAAAACCCGCTGTATCGACCCATTCAGCGACCGAAACTTCAGCTTTTGCAGCTCCTCTTCTTGATCCAGTAGCTGCGGCTCACGCGGAGCTCACTGCTGAAGAAAACGAGGCCATCGAGGCACTTCCCTCTGGTTCAGCACTTCTTCTGGTTCGTCGTGGGCCCAGTCAGGGTTCTCGCTTCCTTCTCGATACCGATGTCTCGGTCGCCGGGCGCCACCCCAACAGTGAGATCTTCTTGGACGACGTCACTGTTTCTCGCCGACACAGCGAGTTCCGTCGTATCGGTTCAGGTTTTGAAATGCGTGACCTCGGTTCGCTCAACGGAACGTTTGTTGGTGGGGAGCGCCGCGATGTTGCGGTGCTTCACGATGGCGATGAGCTGCTGGTCGGAAAGTTCCACCTCACCTTCTTCGCTTCGCCGGCTGATTTGAAGGGTGGTCGCTAAGAGTGGCTGCTGCAGATAAGTCGACCGCGCGTACCCTGTTGAGCATCGGACAGGTTCAAGCAAAGCTCGTTACCGAGTTCCCTGACTTGGCGCAGTCGAAGCTTCGCTTCCTCGAAGACGAGGGTCTCGTTACTCCACTTCGCACGGATGCCGGTTATCGCAAGTACACCCCAGAAGATGTGCAACGGGTACGACTCATTCTCACGATGCAACGTGATCGCTATTTGCCGCTGAAGGTTATTGCCGCGCACCTCGACTCGATTGAGAAGGGTGAAACCTCAGCGCTTCCCAACGCAGACTCAATTGCCGAAGGTTCGCCGGTTGCGAGGTCCGTTCGACGTACGCGCGAAGAGCTCGTTCGGGATGCTGGTGCAACCATGAACTTGTTGCAGGATGCTGTTTCCGCTGGTTTCTTGCCTGCAGCTGATTCTTATGCAGAAGATGCTCTGGCAACTCTGGCCTCGCTTGCACAACTGCAGAAGGCGGGAATTGAGCCCCGTCACTTGCGTACTCTTCGTGCTGCGGCAGAGCGCGAGTTCGCTCTCATTGAGCGATCGCTTGTTGGACTCTTGGCGAAGCCAAGCGTGGCTGGTAAGTCTCGCGCAAACGAGCGAGCTCGCGAGCTCGCCGAGCAGGTTGATGTGGTTCGCGCAGCAATGTTGCGCTCGGTTATTGCGCAGAACCTGTCTTAGTTTTCGCAGTCTGCGTAGACTGTATTTTCTCGCGACACGCCGAGAGCAAAATTAAGCACCTTCCATGCGAGTTGGTGTCAGACGGTTAGATTGGACAAGCTTCAACCAAAACTTGAAGCTTAAGGTTTGAGACAGGGAGGCTGACTCATGAGTGAAGTAAACCGCGACGAAGAGCGCTTGTCGCTTGGTCTGCTGTTCACCGACGGTCTTCCCGTTCGCGACGACTCGCTCGGATACCGCGGTGCTGTTGCAGCTCGCGCCGCAGGCATCACCTACCGTCAGCTCGACTACTGGGCTCGCACCGAACTCGTTGTGCCAACAGTTCGCGACGCATCTGGCTCAGGATCGCAGCGACTCTACGGTTTCCAAGACATTCTCGTTCTCAAGCTCGTCAAGCGGCTTCTCGACACCGGCATCTCGCTTCAGCAGATTCGCGCTGCGGTCGACCAGCTTCGTGAAGCCGGAATTTACGATCTTGCACAAACCACTCTCATGAGTGACGGTGCCAGTGTTTACCTGTGCACGTCCAACGACGAAGTCATCGACCTCATCAACAACGGTCAGGGCGTATTTGGAATTGCTATCGGCAAGGTTCTTCGCGAGGTTGAGTCAAGCCTCGTCGAACTTGAAACCGAGCAGATCGATCCAATGGACGAGCTCGCCGCTCGTCGCGTTCGTAAAACGGGCTAGTTCGACTCGTCGAAACGGCCGGCACGCTGGATGCGCTCCAGAAGCTGGTCAAACAGCCCTGCCATCTCGTGTGCGGCATCTCCTGGCCACGTGTGCACGGGGCGGGCAGCGCCTTGTGCCTGCTGAAGCGAGGTGCGCTCAGGAAGCTGAACATTAAGAATCAGCGGCCCGAACATGTCTTTGAGCTCTTTGATTCGGAACTGGTGCTCGAGCGACTGGCTACGCACACGGTTCATCACGATGCCGAGTGGTTGCAGTCGCGGACTCAGACCACGACGAACTTCTTCAATCGCACGAAGTGCACGATCAGCAGCTGCGACAGAGAAGAGTCCGGGCTCCGTCACGACGAGAACGCGGTCGCTGGCGGCCCAGGCAGTGCGCGTAAGTGCGTTGAAGCTAGGCGGGCAGTCAATCAAGACCAGGTCGTAGTCGGCTTCGATCGTCGCCAGAGCTTCTTCGAGCTTCCAAATCTCACGAGTCGTGGGATGCGGGCCATCAAAGTTGATTGCCGAGGGGGAGCCAACCATGACATCGACAGGAGGGTGGTTCGGCATGCTCCAGCCGCTCGGTGCGATGGCCTGACGGACCACCTTAAGTTTGGGATGAGCCAAAACATCAGCGACACTTCCCGCGGTACCGGCCTTAACGCCGAGTCCGGTGGAGACATCCGATTGTGGGTCGAGGTCGATGACGAGCGTACGAAGGCCCTTAGAAAAAGCTGCAGACGCGAGGCCAAGGGTCACGGTCGTCTTGCCGACGCCGCCCTTGAACGAGCTCACAGATAGTACGTGCACAGGTACGAGGTTACCGTTCAGTAGGCTAGGAGCATAACTCGGTGTCGATGCGGCGATAACTGAAGGGCGCGTTACTTGTTTAAAAAGATTCTGGTTGCTAATCGTGGCGAAATTGCTATTCGAGCATTTCGCGCGGCGTATGAACTAGGAGCGAAGACTGTTGCGGTTTTCCCCTACGAGGACCGTACGTCGTTGCACCGCCAGAAGGCCGATGAGGCCTACCAGATTGGTGTCGAGGGACACCCTGTTCGCGCGTACCTTGACGTTTCCGAAATCATTCGTGTTGCGAAACTTTCCGGCGCAGATGCCATTTACCCCGGATACGGCTTTCTGTCTGAAAATCCTGAACTTGCCAAGGCCGCAGCCGAAAACGGTATTGCTTTCATTGGGCCGCCCGCGCGAGTGCTTGAACAGGCCGGCAACAAGGTCACGGCAAAGGAACAAGCCATTGCTGCTGGTGTTCCCGTTCTGGCGTCCAGCCCTGCTACAGAAGACCTCGACGAGCTCGTCGCCGCTGCAGACGAAATCGGATTCCCGATCTTCGCTAAGGCAGTAGCTGGCGGTGGTGGTCGCGGAATGCGCCGCGTTGAGAAGCGTGAAGATCTGCGTGGTGCTCTCGAAGAGGCAATGCGTGAAGCAACAAGCGCGTTTGGTGACGGTCGCATGTTCGTTGAACAGGCTGTGCTTCGTCCGCGCCACATTGAAGTGCAGGTTCTAGCCGATGCAACCGGTGAAACCGTTCACCTGTTTGAGCGCGACTGTTCGGTTCAGCGTCGTCACCAGAAGGTTATTGAAATCGCTCCCGCACCCGGGCTCACTGACGAGCAGCGACAGGCTCTGTATCGTGACGCGATCGCTTTTGCTCGTTCGATTGGCTACGAAAACGCCGGCACGGTCGAGTTCCTGATGGATACGGCTGGTGCTCGCGCCGGTCAACACGTGTTCATCGAGATGAATCCGCGTATCCAGGTCGAACACACCGTTACCGAAGAAGTGACGGATGTTGACCTTGTGCAAGCTCAAATGCGCATTGCCGCGGGGGAGTCGCTCGCGGAAATCGGTCTTACCCAGCCACAGATCAAACTTCACGGTGCCGCGCTCCAATGCCGCATCACGACCGAAGATCCTGCTCAGGGCTTCCGTCCCGACACGGGCAAGATCACGACATACCGTTCACCCGGTGGAGCCGGTATTCGTCTCGACGGCGGAACCATCAATCCCGGTGCTCAGATCAGTCCGCACTTCGACTCGATGCTTGCGAAGCTCACGTGCCGTGGCCGCGACTTCACGACCGCTGTTGCGCGTGCCCGTCGCGCACTCGCTGAGTTCCGCATCCGTGGTGTCTCTACGAACATCCCTTTCTTGCAGGCAGTACTTGATGATGAAGCCTTCCGAGCTGGCGATGTCAGCACGTCGTTTATTGAGGAGCGCCCGTACCTCCTTAGCGGACGCGAATCGCGTGACCGCGGAACCAAGGTTTTGAACTGGCTCGTTGATGTCACCGTCAACAAGCCATACGGTTCACGCCAGGGAGCACTCGACCCCAAAGTAAAGCTTCCTCGCATCGATGTCACTGCGCCGGTTCCTGCCGGTTCGCGCCAACGACTTCTCGAGCTTGGTCCCGCTGGGTTCGCCAAGGCCCTTCGCGAGCAGACCGCGGTTGCTGTAACCGAGACCACTTTCCGCGACGCACACCAGTCGCTTTTGGCGACGCGCGTGCGCACAAAGGATCTGCTTGTTGCGGCGCCGTACGTTGCGCACATGACGCCCGAGCTTCTTTCGGTCGAAGCGTGGGGTGGTGCTACATACGACGTGGCACTGCGATTCCTGGGTGAAGATCCTTGGGAGCGTTTGGCGAAACTCCGTGAAGCACTTCCGAACGTGGCTATTCAAATGTTGCTCCGTGGTCGAAACACGGTTGGCTACACCCCGTATCCGACTGAGGTGACGAAAGCGTTTGTCAGCGAAGCGGCGGCAACGGGCGTCGACATCTTCCGCATCTTTGACGCACTCAACGATGTCAACCAGATGCGTCCGGCAATTGACGCTGTTCTTGAAACCAGTACTGCTGTTGCCCAGGGTGCGCTCTGCTACACCGGCAACCTGCTCAACCCCGACGAAGACCTCTACACGCTCGACTACTACCTGCGACTCGCGGAGCAAATTGTCGATGCTGGCGCTCACGTCCTCGCCATCAAAGACATGGCTGGTCTATTGCGCCCAGTTGCTGCGTCAAAGCTTGTTAGTGCTCTGCGTTCACGTTTTGACCTTCCGGTGCAGGTTCACACTCACGACACTGCAGGCGGCCAGTTGGCAACTCTCCTCGCTGCTGCTGCGGTAGGTGCGGATGCCCTTGATGTTGCTAGCGCACCGCTTTCTGGCACAACGAGCCAGCCCTCAGCATCTGCTCTGGTCGCTGCTCTAGCCAACACGGAGCGAGCCACCGAGCTGAGCCTCGATGCAGTCTCTGACCTTGAGCCCTACTGGGAAGCTGTCCGTCGCGTCTACCGTCCGTTTGAGTCTGGGCTGCCAGCACCGACCGGTCGCGTCTACCACCATGAAATTCCCGGTGGTCAGCTTTCGAACCTGCGACAGCAGGCAATTGCGCTGGGTCTGGCTAACGACTTCGAACTCATCGAGGACATGTACGCCGCAGCTGACCGCATCCTTGGCCGAGTGCCTAAGGTCACTCCTTCGTCGAAGGTGGTTGGCGACTTAGCTCTGCACCTGGCAGCGGTAAAGGCAGATCCAGCCGACTTCGAAGAGAACCCGCACAAGTACGACATTCCCGACTCGGTCGTGGGCTTCATGGCTGGCGAGCTGGGAGACCTTCCCGGTGGATGGCCTGAGCCGTTCCGCTCCAAGGTGCTTGCTGGTCGCACTGTAAACATTGAGGTCGGTGAACTCAGCGAGGCTGATCGTGCCGGTTTGGCGGGCTCGGCAACAGAGCGACGCGCAACCCTCAACCGACTGCTGTTCCCTGCGCCGACTCAAGCGTTCGAGCAATCGCGCGAGCAGTACGGCGACCTGTCAGTGCTCAAGACCATTGAGTACCTCTATGGGCTAGAACAGGGCGTTGAGCACGCGGTGGAGATCGCTCCTGGTATCCGACTCTATGTCGAACTTGAAGCGATTGGTGCCGCCGACGACAAGGGCATCCGTACCGTGATGACCACGCTCAACGGACAGCTGCGTCCTGTGTTCGTTCGTGACCGTTCCATCGCTGTGGAATCCCGCTCGGCAGAAAAGGCAGACGCAAATCAGTCAGGGCACATTCCTGCCCCATTTGCGGGCGTCGTCTCGCTCAAGGTCGAGGTCGGTGCGACCGTGGCCGCTGGTGAGCCCGTCGCATCCATTGAAGCTATGAAGATGGAGGCGGCAATCACCTCTCCGATCACTGGCCGAGTAGAACGACTGGCGATTAGTTCGACCCAACAGGTTGAAGCAGGCGACCTTCTTGTTGTTGTAACTCCGATTAGCGAAGGCGCGTAATCCCACTAAGCTAAATGGGATTTAGTTTTAATAAACAACGGGAAGAGCAACGTGGGTCAGCCTAAAAAGCCAGCTTCTGCTGCGAGCAAGAAGAGTAAGAAACCAGCAGTTTCTACTCCCGCGCCTGCGGCTCCCGCCGACGAGGTCGAAGCTGTCGTTGAGGTTGCTCCCGAGGTTCTCATCCTTGATGAGATAAAGGACTCACTCTTCGCATCGGACAAGACCATTGTCGTTGAAGAATTCGATGTTGACGCAGTAGTCGAACCCAAGGTGACGACCTCTGAGGTCATCATCCCGACGAGCACTGGTGAGACACCTGCAGTTGTCTCTGACGAAGATGTGCGCACCGGCGAAGTTCAAATGCCGTCACGTCGCAGCCGTGCACGCGGTGAAACCTCTTCGGTGCCCGAGCCCGTTTCAATGCTTACTCCGGATCGCATTCTCGAACCGAGTAAACGGCGTCCGGCGCCCGAGGGCGGATTCAATCGCTTCCTGTACTCGGCCAGCTTCCACCTCATCAACCGTGGTGATTCCAAGGCTGTTCGCGAACGTAAAGCACTCGACGCACTGATTGGTGCTCGTCTCGGTGGCGACGCTCGCTTTGTGCCTGTTCTCACACGCAAGGGTGGTGTCGGAAAGACGACCATCACGACCATGCTGGGTATGGCTCTGGCTCTCGTTCGTGAAGACCGAGTTATTGCTATCGATGCCAACCCTGACCGTGGCACCCTCGCCGAGCGCTTTGCTCGCACCACCGACAAGACGGTGCGCGATGTCGTAAATAAGGCCGCGAGCATCCGTTCGTTCTCCGACTTTTCTGAGTACGTTTCGCGTGACAAGACGCGCCTCGACGTACTGGCTTCAGACACGGATCCCATGCTCTCGGAGGCGTTCGACGAGGCGGACTACAACGTTGTAGCGAATCTGGTTGAGCGCTACTACTCGATTGCACTTACCGACTGCGGTACCGGCATCATCCACTCCGTCATGAAGGCAACGCTTGATCGTGCAGACGGTCTCGTCATTGTTTCTGGTGGCTCGTTCGATGAGGCTCGTTTGGCTGCTGAGACTCTTACCTGGCTTGAATCAAACGGTTACAAGCATCTGGTACGCAGCGCTGTCGTTGCCCTCAACACTGCAACGCAGGGTACTCAGCTCGTCAATCTGGATGAGATCGAGGCTCACTTCCGTTCGCGTGTTCGTGAAATCGTTCGAATCCCTTACGACGCACAGCTCGCTGCTGGTTCGAACATTGACTTTGAGAAGCTTCGTCCCTTGACCCGTGAAGCTGCACGTCACCTGGCTGCACTCGTTGTCGACGGCCTCGCTCGTAACGACTAACCCTCGCGCGTAGTTTCGAAATGGCGCAGCGTCCCATCCGAATTTTCGGCGACCCGGTTCTCACAACGCCGACCGTCGAGATCACGAACATCGATGATGGAGTGCGTGCCCTCGTTCAAGACCTGCTTGACTCAGTCGCATTGCCTGGACGTGCTGGTGTAGCAGCCACTCAGATTGGTGTGGGGTTACGCGCGTTTAGCTACAACGTCAACGGTGAGATTGGCTACATCCTGAATCCGCACATCGTGGAAGTCTCAGGTGAGCTCGTACCAACAGATGAAGGCTGCCTATCCGTTCCCGGATTGTGGTTCAAAGCGCCTCGGTATGAATACGCAAAAGTAGAGGGCATTGACCTTGACGGCAAGCCGGTCGTTCTCGAAGGAACCGGCCTCATGGCTCAGGCGCTTCAGCACGAAACGGACCACTTGGAAGGCATGCTCTATTTGAGCCGCCTGAGCACCGAAGATCGCCGTGAAGCGATGAAACAGGTGCGAGCTAGCGACTGGTTCTAAAAGGCTGTTGCTAGTCGCCAGGCAAGTCCTCATGCGCGTACATTGCCTCAATTTCTGATGCAAAGTCCTGCATGATGATGTTTCGCTTGATACTCATCTTGGGAGTCAAGTGGCCAGAGCCCTCAGTGAACTCAACCGGCAAAATGGTGAACTTGCGAATCGATTCGGCGCGAGAAACCTTGGCGTTTGCCCGGTCGATAGCTGCCTGAATTTCTGCACGGACGGCCGGGTGTGCAGCAGCATCGCCAAGCGACATTGATGAGTCAAGTTTGTTGTTGCTCAGCCACATCGGAAGCATCTCGCTATCAAGAGTGACAAGTGCCGAAATGTATGGCTTCTTGTCACCGACCACAACGACCTGGCCAATCAGCGGATTGGCCCTAATGGGGTCTTCGAGGTAGCTCGGAGCAACGTTCTTTCCGCCAGCCGTGACGATGAGCTCCTTTTTGCGGCCAGTGATCGAGAGATAGCCATCCGAATCAAAAGCACCGATGTCACCTGTTTTGAACCAACCGTTGTCAAAAGCCTCAGCGGTGGCTTCGACGTTGTTCCAATATCCATCAAACACATTGATTCCCTTGACGAGAATCTCTCCGTCTGAAGCGATCTTGACGCTAACGCCAGGAAGCACGGGCCCGACGGTGCCGATTTTGAATTTTTCGGGGCGGTTTACCGTCGCCGGAGCGGTCGTTTCGGTGAGACCGTAGCCTTCGAGCACCTTGAGGTGCATGCTCTTGTAGAAGTGCCCGAGTCGGTCTCCCAGAGGTGCTGAACCAGAGACTGCGTACTTAACGCGACCACCCATGGCCTCGCGAAGTTTCGAAAGAACCAATCGGTCGAGAACGGCAAACTTTAGGCGCAATCCGAGGGGGACATGTCCGGCGTCTTCAGCTTTGGAATGTGCCACTGCGGCTCGGGCGGCAGCGCGGAAGATCTTGCCCTTTCCGCCGGCTTCAGCCTTCTGCTCAGCGCTGTTATAGACCTTCTCAAAGACGCGAGGAACAGCAAGCAAGAACGTCGGGCGGAAAGACTGCAATGCCGGTAGCAAAAGTTTGGTGTCGGGCTGGTGGCCGACCTTGACTCCACCGGTAACGCACAACACCGAAATGAAACGAGCAAAAATATGAGCAGTAGTGATGAAGAGGAGTGTTGATCCTTCTTCATTGATAACCGTCTTGAGCTCGACGGCGGTATTGCGACACAGCTCTACAAAATTGGAGTGCGTTAATACGCAACCCTTGGGGCGACCGGTCGAGCCTGACGTGTAAATCAGCGTCGCCATGTCTTTGCCTTGCGCGATTACGCGACGGCGCTCGATTTCTTCGTCACTAACATCGGCACCCTGGGTAACAAGTGCCTCAAGTCCACCGTCGTCAATGACCCAGTGCTTGTGAACGAGGGGGAGTGCGCCTTTCACTTCGGTGAAGCGAGATTGCATCTCATCGGTTTCGAAGAGAACGGCGACCGCACCCGAATCTTTAACAATCCACTCAATCTGGCTTGGGGCGCTCGTCTCATAGATCGGCACGAGAATGCCGCCCGCGAACCACATTGCGAAATCGATCAAGCTCCACTCATAGCGTGTGCGGCACATGAGTCCGACGCGGTCGCCTGGATTGATCCCTGCGGCAACGAAGCCTTTCGCAAGGGCGATGACCTGTTGGTAAAACTCAATCGCAGTGACATCAACCCAGCTATCACCACGCTGAACAGCAAATAGTGGAGAGGTGGGAGATTTAGCGACCCGGTCCAGCAATAGTGCGGTTGCGTTGGCGCTCGGCTCTGCCGGTACGACCACTGGGATCTCTACTATGTCCACGCTGACTCCTTGCTACGTTTACTACACTCTAGTTACAGGGTCAGCAAGAGCGGAATAACGCGCTGGCCTACGTTTTTGTTATTGGAGACTTTGTGCTGACAATCGGCCTCGACATCGGTGGAACCAAGATCGCCGGAGCGGTAGTGAATTCGAGCGGAAACATCATCCGCCAGATGACCGTTCCGACGCCTGCTAGTGATCCAGACGCTCTCGAAGACGCCCTCGTCGACATCATCGCCCGGCTCAATGTTGACGGTTCAATCTCTGCCGTCGGGATTGCGGCTGCCGGCTACATTGACGCTTCTCAATCAGTGATCTATTACGGGGCAAACATTGCTTGGCGTCAGCGTCCCATTCGAGCCAATATCGAAGCGCGTACGAACATGACGGTTGTCGTCGATAACGATGCGAACGCAGCCGGATGGGCAGAGTACCGATTCGGAGCCGGACGGCTTTTCCAGCATATGACCATGCTCACCGTGGGAACCGGCGTCGGTGGCGCAATTGTCATCGACGGACACTTGTTCCGCGGTGGTTTCGGTGTGGGCGCCGAACTCGGTCACGTAACCGTTGAATCCGACGGACTCCTGTGCGGTTGCGGTCGCTATGGCTGTATCGAACAGTATGGTTCCGGTCGTGCACTTCTGCGTTATGCAGAAGAAGAATCTTTGAAACCTGGAACCGGCGATGCTCTGGCCGCCGCGAAAGACGCAGACGGTAACTTGCCTGCCTCGGCAGTCAAAGAACTCCTTGAAGCTGGCGATCCGGGTGCCCTTGCCGCCTTGGCAACGCTCGGTGGATGGCTCGGCAAGACGGCAGCAAGCCTTGACTCGGTGCTCGACCCCCAAGTTTTTGTTATCGGTGGAGGAGTTGCGGCAGCCGGCGAGGCTCTGGTCGAGCCAATCCGCGCTTCGTTCCGAGCGAATATGGCGGCAGGCGGATTCCGCCCCGAGCCGGAGTTCCGCGTTGCTGAGATGCTGAACGATGCCGGTGTCATTGGCGCAGCAGATTTGGCACGCATCCACCTAGACGAGTCACTTCCGCGCGCCTCGCGCTAGTCTGGACAGCACGGCAGGAAGGAGGACACCTTGTTTTATTGGTTCATGAAGCACATTGTGCTTGGCCCATTCCTCAAGGGAGTTTTTCGTCCCTGGATTACCGGTGCCGAGAATGTACCCGCCAAGGGTCCAGTCATTCTTGCGAGCAACCACCTGTCTTTTGTTGACTCCATTTTTCTTCCTCTGATGCTCGAGCGTCCCGTTGTATTCCTCGCCAAGAGTGAGTACTTCACTGGCAAGGGAATCAAGGGCTGGTTGACGAAGTTGTTCTTCAAGGGCACGGGGCAGCTTCCCATCGACCGCTCGGGGGGCAAGGCCAGCGAGGCATCACTCAACACCGGACTCGAAGTTTTGTCACGTGGCGAGGTTCTTGGCATTTACCCTGAGGGCACTCGAAGCCCGGACGCAAAGCTCTACCGTGGTCGCACCGGTATTGCACGCATGGTTCTCGAAGCCGGTGTGCAGGTCGTTCCCTGCGCAATGATCGATACCGAGAAGGTCATGCCCATCGGCAGTAAATGGCCCAAGATTCGCCGCGTTGGCATCATCATTGGCAAGCCTCTCGACTTCTCACGCTTTGCAGGTCTCGAGGGCGACCGCTTCATTTTGCGGGCTGTCACAGACGAGATTATGTACGAGCTGGCAGGACTCAGCGGGCAGGAATACGACGACGTTTACGCCTCTAGCGTGAAGTCAAGGGCTACAGCTCTTTCTCGATAGGCTAGACGAAGGCTTTTTGCCTGCTTCACCGAGAGAAAGTTTCATCGTGAGTTCTTCCGAACCCAACATTGCTGCCCCCGCCGAGGTCCTCGAGGGCCTTGAATATTGGCGTACCCTGCCAATCAAGCAGCAACCGGTGTGGGATGACCTCGCCGAGGTCGCTCAGGTCAGCAAGACTCTCTCGACCCTGCCTCCGCTTGTTTTTGCCGGCGAGGTTGACCAGCTGCGTGACCGTTTGGCTTCGGCTGCTCGTGGTGAGGCGTTCTTGCTTCAGGGTGGCGACTGTGCCGAAACTTTCGCTGGTGCTACCGCCGACCAGATCCGCAATCGCGTGAAGACTGTTCTTCAGATGGCTGTCGTACTCACGTACGCTGCCGAGATGCCCGTCATCAAGATGGGTCGCATGGCTGGGCAGTTTGCCAAGCCTCGCTCGAGCGACAACGAGACCCGCGGTGACGTAACGCTTCCTGCCTACCGTGGTGACATCGTCAACGGATACGACTTCACTCCTGAGTCCCGTCGCGCTGACCCTCAGCGCATGCTTCAGGGGTACAACACTGCGGTTTCAACACTTAACCTGATTCGTGCATTCACGCAGGGTGGTTTCGCTGATCTGCGCGAGGTTCACAATTGGAACAAGGGCTTCACTGCGAACCCGGCGAACGCTCGTTACGAGCAGCTCGCTGGCGAAATCGACCGCGCAATCAAGTTCATGGAGGCTTGTGGCGCTGACTTCGAGGCATTGCGACGCACTGAGTTCTTTGTCAGCCACGAGGCCTTGCTTATGGACTTCGAGCGCCCGATGACTCGTATCGATTCGCGCACCGGAACTCCGTACAACACGTCGGCGCACTTCCTGTGGATCGGTGAGCGTACCCGTGAGCTCGATGGCGCTCACGTCGATTTCCTCTCGCGCGTTCGTAACCCGATCGGCGTTAAGCTCGGCCCGACGACGACGCCTGAGACAATGCGTGAGCTCATCGAGAAGCTCGACCCGAACCGTGAGCCTGGTCGCCTGACTTTCATCACTCGTATGGGCGCTGGCAAGATCCGTGATGCTCTGCCACCGCTTCTCGAAGCAGTCAAGGCCTCAGACGCTAACCCGCTCTGGATCACCGACCCGATGCACGGCAACGGCATTACGACGCCCACCGGCTACAAGACGCGTCGCTTCGATGATGTGGTTGATGAAGTGAAGGGCTTCTTTGAAGCGCACCGCGCAGTAGGAACATTCCCTGGTGGCCTGCACGTTGAGCTCACTGGTGATGACGTAACTGAGTGCCTCGGTGGATCTGACCAGATCAACGAAGCTGACCTGGCAACGCGTTACGAGTCGCTCTGTGACCCTCGCCTGAACCACATGCAGTCGCTTGAGTTGGCATTCCTCGTCGCTGAAGAACTCGGTCAGCGCTAGAACCCCATCACGCGCAGGTCGAGGTCGTCTAGGCCGCGGCCAAAGCTTGTCTACGGGTTGTATAGCGTGACGGTCGCGCCCTTGGGGGCGGAGTTGCCCTTTTGGCCTGTGGCTGACCAGCTCAGTACGCGAAGCGACGACCAGTAAACGCTGGGCGCGTTGCTGTCTACTTTGAATCCGAGAGCCTTGAGGCTGTCTGCTGCGTTGGAGATGAGCATCCCAACCACGCTTGGAATAGCAATGTATTCAGGGCCCTTAGAAACGATCACGGTCACCGGATCTCCAGGTCCGAGACCAGTCTTGGGAACTGTGATGCTGATAACCGAGCCTGCTGGAATCGTGCTGCTGTAAGCGGGTGTCCCCAGAGTGGGTTTGAGGCCTGCGGCAGTCAGAGTTGCGAGTGCTTCAGCCTGTGGCTTGCCTGCTACAGAGGGCAGGGGGCCGGCTGAGACGTTCAGAATGATCTTGCCGCCCTCAGCATAGGTCTTGGGCAGGGGAGCGCCAGCAGGGTCAGTTGCTGAAATCACGATGCCGAGCGCGACCTTCGCATCAAATTTCTGAACGACTTTTTCTAGGGCGAAGCCTGATGACTTGACCGTGGATTCAGCTTGTGCTTGAGGCAGCCCTGCCAGAACGGGAACGGCGATCATTTTCGGGCCGAGTGAAATCTGCAGAATGACCTTGGCGCCGTGAGCGATGCGCTCACCAGCGGCGGGGTCTGTGCCAACAGCTGCGCCTAGAGGCACCGTCGTTGAGTTCACGGAATCCTTCGACACGACAAACCCGGCAGCTTCGAGAACGGACTGCGCTCCATCCGGGGTTTGTCCTGTGACTTCAGGAATAGCGACATAACTACCGGGGCCTGCACCGAAGTACCAGCCCGCGCCACCGCCGGCAATAGCCAACAAAAGCACGAGGAGCAAGATGATGAGTCCACGGCGGCGGCGAGGAGCAGTCAGCTGAGCGAGGCGTCCCGTGGGGTTCTTGAGCTCTTCTGTCGCGCCCTGACGGATGACGCGAGTTTCGGCATCCGACCCATATCCGTGTGCGGGCATGACTATCGTTTGCTGGGTTGAGATGTTGCTGGTCTGTGTACCAAGCCGAATGCCGCTCTCAGCGGTCAGAAGAGCATCGAGAAGCTGCTGGGCATTTTCAGGACGATTATCTGGCGTGCGCTGGGTGCTCCACGCGACGATGTCATCGAGCGAGGAGGGAACATTCGGATTCTTGCTCGAAGGGGCAGGGACCTTGTCATTGGCGTGCTGGTAGGCAACCTGCATGGGCTGTTCGCCCTTGAAAGGTTGCTCTCCCGTGAGCATCTCAAACATCATGATGCCTGCCGCGTAGATATCGCTCCGTGCGTCGGCAACTCCACGAGTGAGAAGTTCGGGGGAGAGGTAGGCAATCGTTCCGAGAAGCGCTTGCCCGGATGCGGTGTTAGCCGTAGTCGCGCGAGCCAGTCCAAAGTCACCGATCTTGATGCGACCGTCATCTGCCAGGAGCACGTTTTCGGGCTTGAGGTCGCGGTGCACAATTCCGGCCTCGTGAGCTGCTGCAAGACCGCGCAGGACGGCATCCATGATGTCGAGAGTTTGCTCTGGAGTGAGTTTTCCGTAGTCCTTGAGCAGGTCGCGCAGGGTGATTCCGGGCAGGTATTCCATGACCAAATAGGCCATTTCGGAATCTTGGCCTTGATCGAAGACGCTAACAACATTGGGATGCGCGAGGCGGGCAGCCGAACGCGCTTCTTGAATAAAGCGCGAGCGGAAAGCAGTGTCATCCGCCAAGTGACCGTGCATGATTTTGACAGCAACGCGTCGTTCGAGGCGCAGGTCGGTTGCGACATACACGGTAGCCATGCCACCGCGAGCAATGCGCGACGTTATTTGGTAGCGCCCGTCAATCAGGCGACCAATCATCGCATCTGCTGAGGCACCGGTCACGAGAGTTGAGTCTAGAGAAACTGCCTGCGATTACGCGGTAGCAACACCGGAGGCATTGAGAGCTGGTAGCGCTTCCATGACTTCAGCGTTCGGAATGACCAGGCGTTGACCTACGACGAGACGGCTGGTCTGGTGGAGTCCATTTGCGCTCATGATGGCTCGGGGCTGGACGCGGTTCAAACGGGCAATCGCTTCGAGAGTTTCGCCGGCAGCCACTCGGTGGCTTCGAATGACGGTTGGGATCTCGCGCGAAGCCGAACCGACAGAGTCCTTCGGGAGTCGAAGCTCCTGGCCAATCACGATCATGGTGCGCCAGCTCAGACCGTTTGTGGCGAGGAGTTCTGCGGTTGAGACTCCAAAGCGTGAGGCGACGTCGCGCAGAGTGTCGCCTTCAACGACACGGTACTTTGTGGGGCGAACAACGCTTGCCGCAGCTGTTGCCGATGTTCCTCGAGTTTCGTCGTCTGCTTTGGGCTTGAGGTGCTTGGGTGTTGAAGCATCCGCTTTGTCTGCCTGGGCACTCATGCCAAAAATCACGCTGGTGAGAGCAGCCAAGGCAACGGGGGCGAGGGCAATAGCCGCCACGTGGCGTTTCTTCGTCTTTGAAGTCGACTTGTGGTTGCGCATTTTCCCTCCTTCCGGCCTAAAGATTAAATGCGAGTATTCGGTCTTAAAGCTTCGACCTTTGATTGAGACTTTAAGCGACGGATTAAAGCACGTGTGGGAATTAAAGCCTCGGCGTGTCGCGGTGTGTCGCAAGCGATTAAATATTCTGCAGCGAACCATCCCCTCGCAGGGGGTGTCGTTCACTTGTGTTGAGTCAGTAACGGGGCAGTCTGTTCTCGTGCCAGCAACGAAATCCACTGAGCCTCAGGGCGTGCAAACTCTCACACTTCCGGATGTCGCCGAGATGCTCGGTGTGCAGGTAACTCGGGTTCGTCGACTCATTGAAGATCGCCACCTTCTGGCAACCCGTATCGATGGCGTGCTTCGAGTCCCCGCAGACTTCTTCAAAGACGGTCATGTTCTGAGTGAGCTTCACGGCACTTTCGTGCTTCTGCACGATGTCGGCTTTAGTGATTCAGAAATTTATGACTGGATGTTCACCCCAGAAGAAAGCCTCAAGGCCACGCCCATCGAGGCGCTTCGTGCAGGACGCAAAGCTGAAGTGCGTCGTGTCGCTCAAGCCTTGCTCTAGGTAAATACGGCTCAGGAGGTGCGCACGACAACGCGCTCGGCAAGAGCGCGAAGCATCAGCTTGTTTTCGGCAGAAAGCGCGGACGATTCGATCGCGCTGAGTGCTGCGGCGAACTCTTCGTCAATCATGACTTCAACCGCTTGACGAGCACCGGTCTGCTCGAGAGTGTTCTGAATGCAAGTGATGTCATCTGGAGTCAACGTTTTTGAGCCGAGTTGAGTGTTAAGTGCGGCACGTTGACCCTCGTCGAGCGACTGCATTGCTAAAGCGATGAGTACCGTTCGCTTGCCTTCGATCAGGTCATCTCCTACAGGCTTACCGGTGACAGCTGGGTCACCAAACACGCCGAGGATGTCATCGCGAAGTTGGAACGCATTGCCCAAAGGCACGGCAAAGTCGCGAAGGGTTGCAATGGTCGATTCGCTTGCTCCGGCGAGACTTGCGCCAATAACGAGAGGGGCCTCGATGGAGTACTTCGCAGACTTGTACGTGAGGACAGTCTTGGCGCGAGTGATCGTGTCATCAAGGTTGACTGTTGGCCACGCATTTTCTTCAACGATGTCCAGGTATTGACCTGCGGTGACATCAAGACGCATTTGATCAAATTCCAAGCGAGCGGCAAAAGATGCGTCTCGGTCGGTGTGATCACGGAAACCGCGCGCGATTGCTAAATCGCTGAGCGCAAGAAGAAAATCACCAAACAGAAGAGCGGAGGAGACTCCAAAGTGTTCCGGATCGCCGGCCCATCCGTTTGACCTATGTCCGTTTTCAAAAAATCGGTGAGCGGCAGGGATTCCTCGACGAGTGTCAGAGTTGTCCATGATGTCGTCATGAGCAAGGGCTGCAGCATGAAATAGCTCGAGTCCAGCGGCAACATCCCAGAGTGAATCCGGTAGTTCTTCCGCTGCGCAGGAATAACCCATCGCGCAGAACTGGGCACGAAAACGTTTGCCGCCGGCGAGCATCACTCCGGCGAAGTCGGTGAAAGCGGTGACATCTGCACCGAGGTGGGAGAGCGTTGCTCGCTGATTGTCCAGAATCGATGTGATGTGCTCATTCACACGAGTCACCCAGTTTGCAGTGTCCACGATGCCCTAGCCTAGCTACGTTCTTGTCGCTTACACTTTAGGCATCAGATGAGTGCCGAATGCAAGGAGGTGTTTATGCCACTGTCAGAAGAAGAGCAGCGCCTGCTTGATGAGATGGAGCGAAACCTCTACGGTTCAAGCCAAGACGTTCATTCCACGAACGGTTCGACAGGGCGCATTTCATCGCGCGGCATTCTGTTTGGCTTTGTTGGCGTACTCGCCGGCCTGACTCTCCTCGTGCTCGGTGTGACCACGCAGGTGATTCTTCTCGGTGTTGGTGGGTTCGTTCTGATGTTCGCTGGCATTGTTGCTGCCGTGAGCCTTAAGGCAGCGCCGCGAGCCGGATCAGCTTCTGCGAGTTCTTCCTCGGCACGAGCACCGCGCTCTTCGCGACCTGGATTCATGTCTCGTCTTGAAAATCGTTGGGATGAACGCGGCTAATCGTCGTTGATCCCCATTTCTTAAACCCCGCTTTCATAAACCCCGCCATGTGCGGGGTTTTTCTTTTGTGACACCACTCGACGCTATTGTGCACCAAGCAGCCCCATTTTCCTCCACCACAAAAAACTGCTTATTAGCGATAAAAAATAAGAAACTTTTTTGAAAAATTGGGTCAATTTACAGATTTGTGGTTGATTTTGGAGTAAAGTGGAAACATCATCTACCAAGGCCGGAAGGAGGTGCGCACATGTTCTTGGGAACCCACACACCCAAGCTCGACGACAAAGGGCGCATCATCTTGCCGGCACGTTTTCGTGATGAGCTCGCGGCGGGAATCGTCGTCACGCGCGGACAGGAAAACTGCCTCTACGTATTCAGCTCACGCGAGTTCGAATCGATGCACGAAAAGATTCGCCAAGCTCCGGTGACCAGCAAAGGCGCGCGAGATTTCCTCCGCGTTTTCCTGTCAGGTGCAAGCGCAGAGACGCCCGATAAACAAAACCGCATCACTCTTCCGGCCAACTTGCGTCAGTACGCGGGACTGAGCCGCGACCTCACCGTTATCGGCGCGGGCAATCGTGTCGAGATCTGGGACACCGCTAAGTGGGAGTCCTACCTGGCAGCCAACGAAGCCGACTTCGCTAACACGACGGAGGAGGTGATTCCCGGACTCTTCTAGCCCTGACGGTGACCTCCAGCCATACGCCCTGACATCACTTCCCCGATTGCAGGTCGAGATGGATGGGGATCACCTTCCGGGACACCGGGACAGCAAAATGACAGACCTCACTCAAATCCACACCCCAGTACTGCTCGAGCGTTGCGTCGAACTGCTGGCTCCCGCACTGGACCGCGATGGAGCAATAGCAATCGACGCAACGCTCGGCATGGGTGGACACACTGAGGCGTTGTTGGAGCGATTCCCGAAGCTCACCGTTATCGGTTTCGATCGAGACACGGATGCGCTGGCGATTGCAACCAAGCGTCTGGAGCGCTTTGGTTCTCGTCTCGTCCCTGTGCACGCGGTGTACGACAGTATTTCTGAAGTGCTCGCCGCTCGTGGCATTGCTCACGTAGATGGAATCCTGTTCGATCTTGGCGTCTCGTCTTTGCAGCTCGACGAAGCAGACCGCGGTTTTGCATACAGCAAGGCGGCACCGCTGGACATGCGCATGAATGCCGAAGACGAACTTACAGCCGCCGACATCCTGGCCTCGTATGACGAGCGTAATTTGGCCCGCATCTTTCATGAGTACGGAGACGAAAAGCTCGGTCGTCGTTACGCCCAAGCAATCGTTAAGGCACGCAATGTTGCTCCGATCGAGACATCAACTCAGCTCGTTTCGATCTTGACCGATGCCACCCCAGGAGCGCTTCTCGGAGCTGGTCACCCGGCGAAACGAGTATTCCAAGCCCTTCGCATCGAGGTGAATCGGGAACTGAGCGTTCTCGAATCGGCACTTCCTCAAGCCCTTGATGCGCTTGCCGTGGGCGGTCGCATCGTTGTCATGGCTTATCAATCGCTTGAAGATCGCATCGTCAAGAAAGTTCTCGCCGTCGCATCCACTTCGAGTGCTCCCATCGACTTGCCAGTCGAGTTGGATGAGCACCGCCCCATCATCAAACTTCTCACCCGAGGTGCTGAACAAGCGTCTGAAGAAGAACGAGCACGCAATTCACGCTCGATCCCGGTTCGCCTCCGTGCAGCCGAGAAACTGAGGGAGGCAGCATGAGCGCCGTCATTAACTCGATTCGTTCGCAGGGACAGCCTCTTCGCCAGGCGCCCGCACGCTTATTGCGTCTGGTCAACCGCCCCTCGGCAAAGCCGCGCCCTCGAATTTTCTACGCGATCGTCACCGTAGCTGTCGTCATCGGCATCATCCTGAGTCAAATTCTGCTCAGCGTTGCTGTGTCTGCTGGAGCATATGAGATTAGTGACCTCAAAGCTCAACAAAAGGATCTTTCGCGCACCTACACGCAGGTTTCCCAGAATCTCGCCGAAGTTTCATCACCCCAGCACGTCGCTGCATCCGCTGAGGCTCTGGGCATGGTCACCAGCAACACGACGGCTTACCTGCGACTGTCAACCAGCAAGGTTGCCGGTCAGGCTCGACCGGCAACGGCTTCCGGTGCTTTGCTTCGAGGTGCGAACGGATCGTTGGTCCAGAACATTCTGCTTACAGATATTCCCGCTGGTGCAGTTCCGGCTGCTGCTTCGCGCTCAGCTGTGAACATCCCGGGTGTAGGCGTGGCAGCGGGAACCGGCGCTGGTTCGAACGTAACCTTGCCAGGTGCTTCCTCTCAGACGATTCCTACACCGCAGACGCGGTAGTGGTCTCGTGGCTACCTGTCAGGGCCACGCATGAGGCCGGTCGTAACGCGGCGACGAATCGTCGTGACCGTTGCAATCATCACCGTGCTCATTGTGATTTTTGGAATTCGTCTTTTCGACATTCAAGTTGTGCGAGCATCCTCGCTCAATGATCAGTCAAAAGACAAAATGTCGAGCCCCTCAAAAATCTTTTCGACCCGTGGTGACATCGTCGATCGAAACGGTGTCGTTCTAGCTCAAGCGCAAATGAGATACGACATCACGGCATCGCCGCGCTACGCCAAAGAATTTAAGCGAACGGTCGACGGCAAAGAAGTGACAGTCACTCCGACACAAGCCGCCGTTGAAATTGCCGGCTACACGAAGCAAAACCCCAACGAAATCATTGATGCGATTAACGGTGCCCTTGCCGAGAATCCTGACAGTGACTTCGTCTACCTCGCGAAAAGCGTCGATCTGAACGCCTACAAAGCTATTCGCGCGCTCGACATCCCGTGGGTCTATTTCGAATCTGCACCCTCGCGCATCTATCCGAATGGTGCCGTTGCCGGAAACCTCGTGGGATTTGTCGGTTCTGACGGAACCCCGCTCGCGGGCCTCGAACAGAGTGAAGACAAGTGCGTTGGATCTGTCGACGGCGAAGAAACCTATGAGCGCGGCGCAAAAGATGGCGTCATGATTCCCGGTAGCAATGTCGTTACGAAACAAGCTAAAAACGGCGGCAAGCTCACTCTCACGATTGATTCAGACATTCAGTGGTACACCCAGCAGCTGCTAGCGAAACAGGCTCGCGACCAGGGCGCTAAGTGGGGGCTCGCTGTCGTGCTCGAGGTCAAGACGGGCAAGCTCGTTGCCGTTGCCGACTATCCAAGCGTCGACCCAAATAACGTCGATGGGACCCCAGCGGCATTCCGTGGCTCCTACGCATTCAGTGCCCCGTACGAACCGGGCTCAACCATGAAGGCGCTCACTGCTTCGATGCTCCTTGATAAAGGAAAAGCGACGGCCAAGACGCACGTCTATGCACCCTTCAAGTGGACATTCCCTAACGGTGCGACATTCCAAGATTCGGGTTATCACAACCCTCGCCAGACTCTCGCTGGTGTCATCGTAAATTCGTCCAACGTGGGAATCTCGAAGCTTGCTGACTCACTGAGCGCGTCAACGCGATACGACTACCTGAAGAAATATGGACTCGGTGCTGTGTCCAACGTTGACTTCCTTGGCGAGTCCACGGGTATCCTTCACGACTATCAAAAGTGGGATCCCCAAACGAATTACGTAACGATGTTTGGTCAGGGTCTGACCATGACGGCGATTCAGATGGCGAGTGCATACCAAGCCATTGGAAACAAGGGCGAGCGCCTGCCCGTGCAACTCGTTGAACAGTGCGTTCAGGCTGATGGCACTGTGGTCAAGCCCAAACTCGCCGACCCGGTGCAGGTTGTCTCTCCTGAAGCGGCTCACGGCGTCATTCAGCTACTTGAAAATGTTTACTCGCAGGGATGGCTTGCCGATCGCATACGTGTTCCCGGTTATCGCATCGCTGCAAAGACCGGAACCGCTGAGCAGGCCGATGGTCGCGGTGGTTATTCCGGAAGCTTCATCGTGACGCTGGCCGGATTAGTGCCTGCAAATGACCCGCAATACGTGGTGTTGACCACAATGTCCGACGTTCGTGTCAACTCAACGGCAGCTGTAGCTCCTGTATTCCATGACCTGTCGACATACCTGCTGCGAAAAGCACGCATCCAGCCGTACACGGCAGGCACGCCTCGCTTCAAGCTGTATTGGTAAGTGAGCTACTAGTCTTGGAGTCGCACCACGAGTAATTGAGGATGGACATGGCTTCTGGCGTAGAGAATCTTCGCCCCGAGCACCCTCGGCCTCGGCAGCTTTCTGAATTGGCAATAAAACTCGGGCTCGCATCCGCGCAGCTTCCGTCGGTTGAAGTTTCTGGTGTGTCTGCGTCTTCGCAAGAAACTCTCGCTGGCGATGTCTTTTTCGCTCTGCCTGGGGCAAAAACGCATGGAGTGACGTTTGCGCCGGACGCGATAGACCGAGGTGCTGTCGCGATTGTGACCGACCAGGACGGAGCATCCAAGCTCTCAGACGTTGCGGTTCCTGTCTTCGCTATCGCCGACCCGCGC
>JBDKLU010000155.1:0-5812 GCA_039795475.1 Actinomycetota bacterium
GCCCAGCCGAGCACGGTGGCGAGGTTGCCATCCGCAGTCATTTCGCGGGCAACCAGCCAAAAACCTTCTTTGTCTCCGTTTTCACGATTGGCAATCGTGACGAAGCTCGTCGTATCGAGCATTGCATTTGTCGACACCAGGTGACCGGCCGCTTTGTCGGTTGTTCCACCACCAGGGCGAGCCAAGGTTTCGAGCGGGACCACAACATCAACGTGGTTAGCGTTGCTTTGGTTGCTGATGATGGCGCGCTCAAGTTGCCACTTGCCCAGCCAGGCAAAGCCCGCCGCCAAGCCCATCACGAGCAAGAGGGCCACAATCCACTGTGGCCGGCGAGCAACGCGCCAGAAGGTTACGTCGCTCACTCGCCCACCCGAGCACCGTCAGAAATCGCATGCCAAATTTTTTCGGCGGATTCGTCGTCGGCTTTTGTGCGAGCAGCTGCGTCTGCTTCAAGCACAGCCAAGTACGAAGCGAGCTCTTTCTTTGCCTGAGCATCATTCCAGCCGAGCTCGGCGGCCATAACCTCGGCGACGGCAGAGGCCGCTGCCGCACCTCCGTCACGGGCTTCAAAGCTCATGCGAGTGCGGCGAGCTAGAACATCCTCAATGTGAAGTGCACCCTCAGCACGCACTGCGTAAACAACCTCAGCGAGCAGGTAGTCGCGCGATCCAGGCAAGTTCGTCGCCCACGAAGTGTTTTCTGAAATGAGGTCGGCAACGTCGCCGGCCATCGAGCCATAGCGGTTGAGCAGGTGTTCGACCTGAGCCGTGGTCAACGACCATTCGGAAGCGAGCTTTGCGCGTTGATTCCAGCGAGCTTTGTATTCGGATGCACCCAGCAACGGAACTGAGCGAGTGATTGACTCAGCCACAACCTCGGGCAGGTTTGCCACTGCGGCATCGACAACGTCTTTTGCCATGACCCGATACGTCGTCCACTTGCCGCCGGCAATGAGCACGAGTCCGGGCTCTGCCTGTGCGACGACGTGTTCACGCGAGAGCTTGGTGGTGTCTTCATCGGCCTTGGCCAGCAATGGGCGCAGGCCTGCGTAGGTACCGACGACGTCGTCACGGGTGATGGGTTCTTCGATGACGGCATTAATGTGCTCAAGAATGTAATCGATGTCGGCTGAAGTTGCGACTGGGTGCGCGAGGTCGAGGTGCCAGTCGGTGTCGGTGGTGCCGACGATCCAGAAGCGACCCCAAGGAATCACGAAGAGCACGCTCTTTTCAGTGCGAAGTAGCAGACCCATGGTCGACTTGAACTTGTCACGCTCGATCAGGATGTGCACGCCCTTGGATGCGCGAACACGAAGTCGACCGGCGTCTTCACCGACCATCTTTTGCGTCTCGCCGGTCCAGACGCCGGTGGCGTTGATGATCTGGCGGGCGCGAATCTCGCGGGTCAAACCGGTCTCGAGGTCGCGAACGACAGCTCCGACGACGCGGTCACTCTCGCGAATGAAAGATTCAACCTTGGTGCGGTTAGCCACCAGTGCGCCGTGGTGCGCAGCGGTGCGCACGAGGTTGACCACGTACTTGGCATCGTCGACGCGACCGTCGTAGTAGTACATGCCACCGACCAGCGCATCTTTCTTGATGCTGGGGGCAGCCATCTCGATCTGGCGCTTTGACATGTGCTTGTGGTGTGGCACACCCGGAGTGCCACCTCCGGCATACGACAGCCCGTCGTAGAGCATCATGCCCGCACCGATGTACGCGCGCTCCCACACCGGGTGAGTGGTGGGGTACAAGAAACGGATGGGCTTAACCAGGTGTGGCGCGAGGTGCTTGAGCAACAGACCACGCTCGGTGAGCGCCTCTTGAACGAGGTGGAAGTCGAGTTGCTCGAGGTAACGAATTCCGCCGTGGACGAGCTTGGATGACTTGCTCGATGTTCCGCTGGCGAAGTCTTGTGCCTCAACCAGTCCGGTGCGCAGACCGCGGGTAGCGGCATCCAATGCGGCTCCCGAACCAACGATGCCACCGCCAATAACGAGGATGTCGAGTTCGCGTGCGCTCATGTCAGCGAGCGCGGCAGCCCGCGCCGCCGCATTCAGGCGGTCTGTTGGCGCGAACCCGTGAGCGGTCATTAGACGACCGCAACCTCGACGCGCTGGAATTCCTTGAGGTCGGAATAGCCAGTGGTAGCCATCGAGCGACGCAGGGCGCCGATTACGTTGGCGGTACCGTCGGCGACGTTTGCCGGGCCGAACAGAACTTGCTCGAGCGGAGCAACCTGGCCCACGTTGACGCGGTGACCACGGGGAAGTTCTTCGTGGTGGGCCTCGGAACCCCAGTGCCATCCGCCACCGGGAGCGTCGGTTGCACGAGCGAGAACCGCACCGAGCATGACGGCGTCTGCACCACAGGCGATTGCCTTGACGACATCGCCGGCAGTGCCAAGACCACCATCGGCGATCACGTGCACGTAGCGTCCGCCGGATTCATCCATGTAGTCGCGGCGAGCGCCCGCAACGTCAGAGATCGCGGTAGCCATAGGAACGTGGATGCCCAGGGCACTGCGCGTGGTCGAGGCAGCGCCTCCGCCGAAGCCAACCAGTACCCCGGCGGCACCGGTACGCATGAGGTGGATTGCCGAACGGTACGTGGCTGCTCCACCAACGATGACGGGTACGTCGAGTTCGTAGATGAACTTCTTGAGGTTCAGCGGCTCGGTGCTGGTTCCGACGTGTTCTGCCGAGACGGTGGTTCCGCGAATAACGAAAAGGTCAACGCCGGCGCCGACCACGGTCTCGTAAAACTCTTGAGTGCGCTGCGGCGAGAGAGCAGCCGCAACGGTCACACCCGAGGCGCGAACTTCAGCCAGGCGTTCGGTGATGAGCTCTGCCTTGATGGGCTCCGCGTATATCTGCTGCATGCGAGCAACAGCCTTCTCCGCGGGAAGTGAGCGAATCTCAGCGAGGACTTTCTCTGGTTCTGCGTAACGGGTCCAGACGCCTTCGAGGTTCAGGACACCGACACCACCGAGCTTGCCCATGGCAATCGCGGTTGCCGGTGAGACGACCGAGTCCATGGGTGCTGCGAGAACCGGGATGTCGAACTGGTACGCATCGATGGTCCAGTTGACCGAGACGTCTTGCGGGTCGCGGGTGCGACGAGTCGGAACGATTGCGATGTCTTCAAAGTTGTATGCGCGGCGGGCGCGCTTGGCGCGGCCAATCTCAATGTCAGACACAGGTGACTACTTTCGGTAGTTAGGCGCCTCGACGACCATCTGGACGTCGTGCGGGTGCGACTCTTTCAAGCCGGCAGCGGTGATGCGAACAAATTTGCCCTTGGTCTTGAGTTCTTCGATGGTGCGAGCGCCGACGTAGAACATTGACTGGCGAAGACCACCAACGAGTTGGTACGCCACCGCAGCGAGTGGACCACGGTATGCAACACGACCTTCGATGCCTTCGGCAATGAGCTTGTCGTCGGTGGGAACATCCGACTGGAAATAGCGATCTTTGGAGTACGAGGTGCGCTCACCGCGAGTCTGAAGTGCGCCGAGCGAGCCCATGCCGCGGTACATCTTGTACTGCTTGCCGCCTTCGAAGACGAGGTCTCCGGGGCTTTCGTCGCAACCTGCGAACAGTGAACCAAGCATGACCGATTCGGCACCGGCAACGAGTGCTTTGGCGATGTCGCCCGAGTACTGAAGGCCACCGTCTGCGATGACGGGAACGCCTGCCGGGCCAGCAGCCTTAGCTGCTTCATAAATCGCGGTGACCTGCGGTACACCGACACCGGCCACAACTCGAGTTGTGCAGATGGATCCGGGACCAACGCCGACCTTGATGGCGTCTGCGCCTGCCTCGACGAGTGCTTTTGCACCGTCGAAGGTGGCAACGTTTCCGCCGATGATGTCGATGTTTGCAAAAGCCTTGTCACTCTTGAGCTTCTTGATGACATCAAGCACACCAGCCGACTGTCCGTTTGCGGTGTCAACGACGAGAACATCTACGCCGGCGTCGCGAAGTGCACCGGCACGGTCGAGCGCGTCACCGAAGAAGCCCATTGCTGCGCCAACGCGAAGGCGACCAGCGTCATCCTTGGTGGCGTCGGGGTAACGCTCAGACTTGTCGAAGTCTTTCGTGGTGATGAGACCGGTGAGAACGCCATTGCCATCAACGATGGGCAGCTTCTCGACCTTGTGCTTTGAGAGCAGTGCAACTGCCTCTTCGAGGGTCACACCCGGGCGCGCAGTAACCAGGTTTTCACGAGTCATGACGTCGCTCACCTTGAGGCGCAGCTTGTCTTCGGTCGAGAGGAACTTCATGTCGCGGTTGGTGATGATTCCGACGAGCTTGCCGCCCGCATCCACGACCGGAACACCGCTCACGCGGAACTGACCGCACAGGGTGTCGACCTCGGCCACGGTAGCTTCGGGGCTTGTAGTGATCGGGTTCGTGATCATGCCCGACTCGCTGCGCTTAACCTTGTCGACCTGAGATGCCTGGTCTTCGATTGAGAGGTTACGGTGCAGGATGCCCAAACCGCCCTGGCGCGCCATCGCAATAGCCATGCGTGCCTCGGTGACGGTGTCCATCGCGCTCGAGACCAGAGGCTTCGACAGCGAGATGCGACGGGTCAGGCGAGAGGTGGTGTCGGCCTCGGACGGGATCACATCGGTGTATCCCGGAAGCAACAAGACATCGTCATATGTCAGACCAACAAACTCAAACGGATTCGGCTGACTCATGACTTCCCTCTCATCTCCAAGGTAAAAGTCTATCCGCCAATCGCGGTCTCTTCTGCCTCGAGCAGTCGCGACCGGGAGCGGCGGTTCACAATCACATCTATCGACAGCAACACGATGGCGAGCCAGATGATTCCGAAGCCGATCCAACGACCGGTCGACATTGCCTCGTGAAAAACAAAGATGCCCAGAAGGAAAGATGCGAACGGGCTGAAGTACTGAATGAGCCCCACCCAACTCAGGGGGATGCGCTTCGTTCCGGAAGCGAAAAGCATCAGCGGAAGCGCCGTGACTACGCCAGAACCAAGTGTGAGTATCGCGTGGGTGGGACCGAGCGTGAAAACATCCAATTGGCCGAGCACGCCAACGACGATGAGTTGAACGACTGCGATTGGAAGTACCCACGCGGTTTCGATGGCCAGCCCTGGAATGGCGCCGACATCGGCACCAACTTTCTTTTTGACGAGACCGTACAGCCCGAAGGAAATCGCCAGGGTGAGGGCGATGATTGGTGGCTGCCCGTAGGCAACAGTGAGAACCACGACCGAGACGAGCCCAAGTCCCACGGCAACCCATTGCAAGGTGCGAAGTTTCTCTGCAAAGAAAAACACGCCCAGCGCCACGGTGAGTAGGGGGTTGATGAAATAGCCGAGTGCCGTCTCAACCACCTTGTTCGCGTAGACCGCGAGAATGAAGACTTCCCAGTTGATGAAAATGAGCACTGCGGCGAGCGCGAGCAACAAGACGACGCGTTTGTTGCGCAGCGCATCCCAAATCTGGCCCCACTGGCGCAACAAGGTGATGAGTAGACATGCGAAAAGCAGTGACACGATCACACGGAAAGAAACGATTTCGAAGGGGTTCGCCGGCATGAGCGCTGCGAAGTACAGCGGAAACAGACCCCAGATCGCGTAGGCCCCGATTGCATAGAGCAGTCCAGCTCGGGTTCTGTTCGGCGTGCTCATACGGCAAGGCTATCGCTGGGGGACAAACGAAAAGGGAGCCGGTTTCCCGACTCCCTTTCGATGAGTGTTGTCGCTTAGGCGACGACGATTGCGAGAATGTCGCGTGCCGAGAGCACGAGGTACTCAACACCGGCGTACTTGAC
>JBDKLU010000156.1:0-3275 GCA_039795475.1 Actinomycetota bacterium
CCCTCAAGCAGGGTGGAAACCTCTTGCTGCTTGACGAACCGACTAACGACCTCGACGTTGAAACGCTGTCGAGCCTTGAGAATGCGTTACTTGAATTCCCAGGTTGTGCTGTCGTCATTACACACGACCGGTGGTTCCTCGACCGCATCGCCACGCACATCCTTGCGTACGAAGGTACCGACGAGAAGCCCGGATACTGGCACTGGTTCGAGGGAAACTTCGAGGCTTACGAAGAGAACAAGATCGAGCGCCTCGGCCCCGACGCCGCCAACCCGCACCGCTCGACCTACCGCAAGCTGACGCGCGACTAAGCAGGTAATCGATGCGATTGCACATCCCCGTTCCGGTGCGTTGGTCTGACCTCGACGCGTACGGACACGTCAACAACGCTCAGATGCTGACGCTGCTTGAAGAGGCGCGAGTGCACGGATTTTGGAGCGGGGACGAAAGTGTGCCCGGAAGTGCACGGGTGTTCACCGGTGGTGCTGATTCAGACACGTTCACGCTCATCGCTCGACAAGAGATTGAGTACCTCGAACCGATCCCGCACCTGCGTGATCCACTCGACATTGAAATGTGGATCGGCAACATTGGGGGAGCGAGCCTCGAGGTCTGTTACGAGGTGTATTCGCCGGCCCATGTCTCTCCTCGAACGCTCTACACGCGTGCGACAACCATTATCGTGTTGGTCGATTCGCAGTCGATGCGTCCGCGTCGAGTTTCGGACAGTGAGCGCGTGATTCTCAACAGTTTCGTTGAACCGGCGATTGTGTATCGGCGAGGGAACAAAGAATAACTGGCAGTGCAACGATATACCTTGTAAGCTGAAAAGGAATTCAGTTTGGAGGGTTGCGGATGGCATGGCAAGACGCGCATCGCGCTAAGTCGAACGCAGTCGCACACCAGGTTCCCACTGGCCGGGTGCTTGATGAATCGTTCTGGTTGCGGTTTGGGCCGATTGCCAATCCGACTATGCGAGAACGAATCATCTTCGTCACCATTGACGACGTCGGTCGGGTCGGCGCAGCTACCTTCAACGTCAAGCTCGTGTGTGATGCCCTGGGCGTGAGCTACAGCTTGATCAACCACCACTTCGGAAGTCGTGACGAACTCATCGCCGAGGCCGCATCCCGGTGGTATGAAATCTACGTGGAGGCCCTCTGGCAGGCGGTCTGCGACGCCGAGCAGACCCCGGAAGCTCGCTTCCGAGCCTGGTTAGCAGCCAACGTGTCGTGGTCCGGTGACTTCAACGGTATGAGCGCGCTGCTCGACTATCCAACCGCGTCGAGCGACGTTACTCAGTTCATCGATACGTATCACCGTGCCGACATGACCTCACTGGGTGAGCTCAATCTGGCCCGACTCGTATCGCTTGTTCGTGATGTGCGAATGAATGAAATCGGCACGTACTCTCTCGAGCGAGGCAAGGTCGATCGCGATCTGTTACTCAATGACCCTCAGCTGACTCTGGTTGCTGGCGCGATTGCGTGGGCAATTTTGGGAATGTCTGTTTGGACGGCCGGACATCACTTGCCGACCACGCAGGTCGAGGGCGTAGACGAGTATGTCGGCGCAATCGGTGAGTTCTACTTCAACTCGATGGTTGAGTTGGCTCGAAGGGCTTAAACGCCAGGGACTCTAATGGTTCCCTCTTGGGCCACGCTGGCCACGAGTACGCCGTCGCGCGTGTAGATGTGCCCGAATCCGAGTCCACGTCCGCCTTGGGCGCTCGGCGACTGTTGAGTGTAGAGCAGCCACTCATCGGCGCGAGCGGGGCGGTGGAACCACATGGCGTGATCGAGGCTTGCTGCCTTGAGTCCCGGCGTGCGCCACGGGACGCCGTGGCGTCGGTAAATCGGCTCAAGAATCGGATAATCGCTGGCGTAGGCGAGAGCCGCTTGATGAATGGCGGGTGAGTCGGGAAGCGTGTCGACGCAGCGCATCCAGATGGCCTGATGGGCCACGTGTTCGCCTTCGACGCTGAGGTAAATGGGGCCGTTGATGTAGCGCACATCGAATGGGCGCTCGGTGGCCCAGTACTTAGCGCGCGGATCCTCGACGAGCGCAAATTGCTCGTCAGGTGTGGGCAAGTCTTCTGGGTTGGGCATGTCGTTAGGCATCGGCTCGAAGTGGTCCAGGCCTTCGTCGTGCGTTTGAAAGGACGCAATCATCGAAAAGATTGGGCGATTGTTTTGATACGCCTGCGTCCGTCGGGTCGAAAACGACCGTCCGTCGTGAATTCGGTCGACGGTGAACGAAATAGGTTGCGTGTCGTCACCAGGTCGCAGAAAGTAACCATGGAGCGAGTGGGCCGGACGGTCATCATCGACTGTCGCTGTTGCTGCGAGAAGCGCCTGAGCCATGACCTGTCCGCCGTAAACACGGTTGTGCGGCATTTTGATGCTCGGTGCGACGAACTCATCGCTCTCGCCATTACGGCCGGTGGGGGTCAGGGTGAGTGCGGTGAGCATGCGCTCGACATTCGGGTGCATTGTCAGTGGTCCGGTCTGTTGGTGAATCTTTCGCTAGTTTAGGCAGTGTGAATGCAGATGTGGTGCGACTTGCTGACGACGCGACCGGAACCGACCTACAGACCTTTCTTCAGCGCGCTAAACGCCTCGGATGTGAGCACGTGCGGCTGCACGCGTTCGCATCGACGCTGGTCGTGACCGTTGCCGTATTGACGAAGCAGTCGCTGCTGGACACCAATCCGACTGTTCTCGGTTTGCGCACTTTTGCCCTTGAAGAGGTCAGCGCCGTCGACGTGACCGTTTCGGTCGCGGCAGTACTAGACCGTCTTGCCCACGAGCGAACTAATTTCGTTTTGCCCGTTGGTCAAGCCGGTGTCACTTGGGCGGGCATCGCTGTTCCACAGGGTGGTTGGCAGCAGGTCGGCGCAATTTCTGAGGATGCGCTCGAGCGTGTTGCACGTGCTGGCATCGACGCGGTAGCCAACGCCAACGGGCTCGGCGTGAAGATTGTGGATCAGGTGCGTCGTGACACGTGGGGAGCTGCGATTCCGAGTTCGAGTGAGGGTCACACAATCCCAGCTGGGGCTGCTTTCGCCGCCTTCGGGCTAGGGTTTCTCGGGGTCGTCGACGGAGTCGCCTCGGTCAGTCAATCAGGTGCGTGGACGCGCGTGAGCACGAATCGCGGACACGTCGTTACGCGTTGAGCATTGCTGTCGCTGCGCGGGTGAAGTAATCCATCATCATCTCGTGGTGGAGCGGTGCAAGGTTGAGCGAGTCAACCGCGTTACTCATGTGCTTCAGCCA
>JBDKLU010000157.1:0-21022 GCA_039795475.1 Actinomycetota bacterium
CGATGTCTCCACCTGCGTTGAGTACGTAGTTCGTGCTCTGTCTGGTGACGTTGACACCAGCAGGAAGCGAAGCTGAGCCCATCCAACGAATGAACTTGAATATGTTCGTCGCGTAGGTGTAACCCAAGTTCAGTCGCCCAGCAGGATCAACGAACTTTGCCGTGAAGGTACCGGTCGGAAGTGAGTAAGCAACAGCTTCCTGAGTCGTAACCTTGTGCGATGCCCAGTCAATCTTTGCTTGAGCAGTTGTGTAGGTGCTACCGGACGGGCCGAACGTCGACCCCTCGCGAAGCAGCACAGGGTTGCTTGCTGTACTAACGGTGTTGCCAAGACCACTGGCCCAGGTCAGGGTGGAGTTCGTCAAACCACTAGGAGCAGAAACCTCATCGTAAGGAATAGCGTCTGCTGAGGTTGCAGTGCCGAACCCGCCAGTAGCTCCCGCGTTCAAAACTGCGTAAGCAGTCGGACCGGTCTTGAACAGACCGACCAGCGATCCGTTCGCGCTATAGGTGGGGAACTTGGGAAGCGTGAGTGCAGCCGTAGCGCCACCGACAGTAGTAGTGGGCGTGGCCTCGTGCCAGGCGTTTTCGCCTGTAACTTCAGTGGCGGTTCCACCCTTGGTGATTCTCATCAGGGCACGCTTAATAAGCGGAACCGTGTTCGGGCTCGAGCTGGTCTGCGAAACCGCCGTCGCCTTACCGGTGACGTACTCGAATGCATAAGCAACATCCGAAGCGGCCGAGGCATTGGGGTAAGTAGTAGCGGTGACAGTGGTCACGTAGTTGTCAACCGACATGTCCGAGCTGTTGAGCTTAACAATCGTGACAAATCCAGCAGAGGTTGATTTAGCTAATACATAGCGAGTAGCCGAAACACCGTTGCTGTCGGCTACCGACTGACAGGGGATGAAGAACCACGGGTCAGCACTAGCGGCACGAATGGGCGAAAGTGACTGGCTCTTGAATGCAGAACCTGCAAAGTTGCTGTCACAGAACGCGTCCATCTGCGTATACGTGTAGTTACGGGTTACCGGCGTTGCGCCAGTCATGTTTCCCATACTGATTTGCACGCCGTAGTGAGTTGTGGCGTACGTCAACGGATAGTTGGTCCAGTCGGACATGTCCTTTGTGATTGCGGCAACCCACTGGTTGGGAGTTCCGTACCAACCCATGCGCATATATGGCGAGTTGATATCCGTTGTGAGCTGGATGCCGTTCGCGCCAAAAGCGGTGTCGAGTCCGGTCTGCGTGTAGTGGTACAGCTTCAAAACACCGGCAGGGTTCTGGACGTTCAGTCCGGGAGGAGTCGTGAACTCATCTTTCCAGATAAAGAATCCGTCTTTACCATCAGAGAATGGGGAACGACCCATTGTGCTAGCACCAGGGTAGGACTGGTTGCCGTAGCCGTCCATCATGAAACCAAAGCCCTCAGTCACGGATGCTGCCGAGTAGTCCATAGAACCGGCAAGAATCGCTGCAGTGCCTTCGGCTGTACCGCCGGAGGGATTGTTTGGTTGCAGAGCGACAACGGGAGGAAGAATCGTGTAGTTGTTCGATTCAACCGAGCTCACTGGCGAGGTCAAGGTAATTCCGGAGCCACCGAATGTTGTCACACGGGCGGTGACGTAAGCCTTCGCATACATGGCCACGTTGACCGGCCAAGACCCTGGCATGCCGTTGACCATGGTGGGGTTCATGATCGAAGCGGGGCTCGTGCCCATTCCTGCACCATTTGCTACAAGAGCATTAGTATCGCGACGGTAGACGTTGACATACCATTCGGAGTACGCGCCCAGAGTCGCGTCAGGGGTGAACTTGAGGCCTGACATCGGACTGTTGGAAGCCAAGGTTCCCGATCCGGTTGGAGCGGAAGGGGTGCAACTTACGGCAACGTTCGCTGAATTCTGATCCGTAATTTCAATTGTTGGCGTGTAGGTAGCTCCGCCAGTCGGAGAAGGAATGGTGTAGTACTTCCCAATTTGAACCTTCTGGACGCTGCTCGAGATCCAGGTCGAAACCATGGACGTGTTCGCAGAAAGGCTGTAATCCCAGGTCTGGCTTCCCGAGCCGATTGGCCCAAAGCTGTAGTTGAGCGGCTGCGACCACTCGTCAAGAGTGGTAACGCCGTTGACTTTGAGGTTTGGCGTCCAAACCGACGTGCCAGAAACAAACTGCGTGAAGTTTGCGCAGGTAATGATTTCGAAGGATGCGCCTTCAACAACTTGAGGCAGAGTGAAAGAAGATGCAACAACACCCTCAACGCGTGAGTTGGGGTAATCGGTGCGGTAGTACCAACCAGAATCAAGGCCAGTCGACGATACTTGGTAGCTCACTGGTGAACCGTTGTCCAGGATGCGGGGGGTCGAAGTGACGGTCGTGCCGGCGGCGAGGTAGTTGCCTTCGTAGTTTCCACCATTCCAGTACGTGGTGTAGCTCATCGTCATCGCGACAGCACCTGCAGGAACCGTCCCGGGGGTCATGCTGCTGATTTGCATTCCCGAACCGATTTCGTGACCCCAGGCCAAATCAGTGTTGCTGAAGTAGTGAACATACGCCGAGTCGTTCATCATCAAGCCCTGTGGCAGACCCGAGTTGGTCGAGGCGACTGTCAACGTGTGACCAACGAGACCGGAGATGTCTTTGTTTACGAATTCCGTTTGGAAATCGAGGCGCGTCGCGTTCAGTGAAACGGTCGTTGATCCACCCGGCGCCCAGTTGACGTTGTAACTGGCCTTGATGATAGCCCCAGGATTATCAACGGCACTAGCAGCGGGAGCAAACACGAATGCGGACGCGACGAGCGCAGCGGCAGCAACGATTGCAGTGGAAATACGGGCGAAGACAGTCTTCACGAAGGACCCCTTGAGTTGTGGTGCATGGATGTCACGCTGACGGGGCCGTGAGGCTCACCCGAATGCAGACCCGTCGCAGGGAAGTACCCTCGCCTGGTGCGCTCAGCGTTCGGTTGAGTCTAAACCAAAAGTCTAGAAAGGGCTAACCATTGTTATCGATTCACAGGAAACGGGTCTAGACCGTCAAACTGCAGGTCTATTTCTGTTTGCCAGGCGACGTCCTGGATCCATATTTTAAAATTTGAGGTTGACTTAATACCCCAGGGGGGTATTCTGGAGTCATGATCGACGACATCAAGAAACGAGCGCTCCACCGGAGCAAGATCATCGAAGGCCAAATTCGGGGCCTCGAAAAGATGATCGAAGCCGAGGAATACTGCGTGGACATCATCACGCAGTCGCTCGCCATCCAGAAGTCGCTCGCGTCGCTGAACAAGCTCATCGTCGAAAATCACCTGCGCACACACGTGTCGCACATGATGCGCTCCGACGACCCGGCCCAAAACGACAAAGCCGTCGACGAAATGCTCAAAGTATTTGAGCTACAAAACCGACAAACCACATAGACCACCGGCAACAACCCGAAAAAGAAAAGGAGGTGACCACGATGAGCGACGACAAGACCTGCAACTGCGGCGGTAACTGCCAGTGCACCGCCAACGGCGGATCGTGCAACTGCAAGTAACCCTTGCCACCCGAGAGCCCCCGCGAGGGGGCTTTCGCATTTAACGACTACTGCCCGAGGTCGAATTCTTCGGCAGCTCTACGATCAAACTCGTTGCGCACCAAGTGGTAGTTGTTCCACGCATCTTCGTTAGTGCCGCCGAGAAAGAAAATCTGGGCGCGAATCTCATCGATGTTCGGATCGTTCAACTCGACCGCCTGCGCATAAGCATCAAGTTCGGCAACACGAACACGCAGCTGCTCGAGGTCGCAGTCGAAGAAATTGGGAAGCACGGGATTCATTATTCCGGAGGTCGAAGGCGTGAATACCCGGAGGGTCCCCGATGCGAGGCCATGCCTCACTTTAAATCGGGGGCCCAAGAACCAAGGTTCGAATGCCTGCCGACGAGTGCACAAAAGAAAAAGACCCCACGAGGGGGTCTTTTTCTTTTGTGCGCCCGGAGGGATTCGAACCCCCAACCTTCTGATCCGTAGTCAGATGCTCTATCCGTTGAGCTACGGGCGCAGTGTTGAAAACAACTTGTTCAGCATACCCGACAACTACGGCGGGCGTTAAATCGCTAACCGCTCAGCGGGTGATCGCTTGCTCGTACACCTTCACGTACTGTGCTTGACGCAAATCTTCGGAGAACTTGGCTGCGGCATCCGTTGCGATCTCTTTGCGGGTCAGGCGAGCCGGATCATTGAGCAGCTCAAGGGCAGCTGCGCCAAAAGCAGCACCGGTTCGGTTGGCGACGGCGCGGGATGCTCGTGGGTGAATGAAGTCGCGGAAACCACCGAGGGTGCCGACGACGACAGGCAGGCCGTAAGCCATCGCCTCGGCAATCGAAACGCCGAATGTCTCATTGATGGTCGGGAGTATGAATAGGTCTGCCTCGGCAAGATACGAACCAATCTTCTCGGACGGCTGGTTGCCAACGAGTGAAACGCGGTCGCTGATTCCCAGCGTGGAGGCGAGCTTCTCTATCTCAGCGCGCTCGCCACCCTCGCCCACCCAGGTCAGAGTTGCGTCGACGCCGGCATCCACCAGGTACTTGGTCGCCTCGACGGCAAGGTCGGGGCCTTTACGGCTGATAATTCCGCCGACTGCGACGAGTCGAGTTTGGGGGTGCGCCTTGTGTGCTGGAAGCTTGGTCGGCACGCTCACAAAGTTGCCCACGACTTCGGTTGTGCCGCGACGAAACTTCACAATGTGCGACTTGAGCAGTTCACTCACAACGACGAAGACGTCGGGCCGCTTCATCGTGCTCTTGAGCACGGCCTGGCTCAGTACACCGCGCAAACTCGGAGCGGGTTCGGTGATTCCCGACCAGTGCTCGGTGTGCACCCAGGGCAGATTGACCTTGCGGCCCACAAACGGCAGCAGCGCTGAGAACGCCATGGTGTGCAGAAGGTCTGCCTGCTCAAGGAACGGCTTGAGCGCTTTATGCGCAGCACCGAAACGGTGAGGAGCGGATGCCGAGAACGGGATTCGGTGCAGCTTGTACGTACGGTTCTTGAGCACTTCGATGTCATCAATGTCCGCGCTCAGTGGCACGGAAGCGAGGTGCACCACGGTCACATCGTGATCGCGAGCGAGCAGCTCGACATCGCGCAGGTTGAAGATTCCCGAATGCGGATTTGCCTTCGACGGAAACCATGTCGCGACAACTAGAACACGCACTACTTGCTGCCCTGTTTGAAGCTGCGGCTCAGACCGTCACGCACCTGACGAGCGCGAGCTGCCCACGTGTGCTGCTCACGAACCTCGAGTGCTCGTGCAGTTTTCTCAGCCAGTAGGGCGGGGTTGTTCTTGAGTTGAGTCAGCAACTCAGCGAGGGCATCCGCTTTGTATGGGAGTGCCCATCCGATGCCATTGCTTTCGACGAAGTCGGCGGCAAGAGTGCCAGTGGTCGCGATGATCGGCTTGCCGTGCCCGAGGTATTCGTACAGCTTGAGCGGCGCCGCAAACTCGCGGTAGGTGATGGGCTCCAGGAAAAGGCATCCCATGGCGGCCTTGTCGTAGAACTGCTCGAGTTCGGGGCCGTTCGCGTGAACAACCGTGGTCGCATTGCCAAGCACATCGGCATAAGAGTCTTTGGCGTTTGCCCACTCAGTGTCACGGGTGCAGATGGTGAGGTTCGCGCCAGGAACCTGCTCGACTGCCTCGACCGCTTCATGCAGCTTGTAGTAGCTGCCGATGCCGCCAACGTAGAACATGCCAAGACCCTTTGCCTTGGTCTTGCCATCCACGGAATCTGAGCCGGGGGGAAGGGCCTCGCATCGACGCTCGGGAATGAAGGTGATGTACTTTGCCATGCGCATCGAGGGCAGATAGATGGTGTCGACCGCGCGACGGTACCCGAGAAGATCAACGCGATAAAACTGGCGCAACACCGTTGCATAGAACCAGCCGATGGCCTTCACGTATTCGGGGAACTGCCAATAAATGTCACGATAGAAGAGACCGACCTTCATGCCCCTGCGACGGCACCACGCCAAGAAATTGTTGTCGAAGAACGGGTGGAGTGAGAAGTACGGATCGGTGAAAGCCGTCGGCTGAGTCGAGGCCTCGGAGTAGACGAAGTCAACGACCAGACCGTCACGCACCTGCTGCTTGATAGCATCCATCTGCACTCGACGCTCACGCGAAGTGCCCGAGATTTCGAGAACTCGATAACCGATGTCTTCGAACGCCTGACGCATCTTGACCGGGCGAATACCGCTCGCGCTCTTTGCCTCCGGATTGAGACGGAAAGGCACGTGATAAATCATCACCGGCGCTGAGGAACTCATGCCCCCAGCCTACCGATGAGGGCGAAGTACACTGAGGAACGTCATGCGCCGACTCCTCAAACTTCACCAGCCCAAAGCCTCCTGGCTTGAGATCATCATCGATCTCGTCGGAAGTGCGGCAGCCGTTGGAGTGCTCGCCCTCATCACTGACTTCACCAAGATGCCGCTGCTCTGGGCGCCTTTCGGTGGAACGCTCGTGCTCATTTTTGCTGCGCAACGCTCACCGTATGCTCAGCCGATTAACGTTCTTGGCGGACACCTGCTCTCAGCAGGCATCAGTTTGATCATGGTGTGGCTGTTGCCGCACAACACATGGACGCTGATGCTCACCGTCGGAGTGGTCATCGCGGCCATGCGCTTGACGAGACTGACTCATCCCCCGGCGGGCGCTAACCCAATCGTCATTTTCCTCGCGCAACCGCTTTGGTACGTGGTCTTGCCCGCACTGGCCGTTGGCTCGCTCGCAATCTTGCTGCTTGGTTACTTGATTCACCGCATGACGCGCACCGAGTATCCGATCAAGTAGTTGCTGGAGCAAAGGGTCACAGACTGAGGGAATTGTCCCCGTCGCGACCAGCAAAGCGATGCTTTGCTCAGCGACGTGGGCCCACGAGCGTTCATTCACCCGACGGCGCCAAAAACAAAACCCGCCATGTGGCGGGCTTGGTTTTTGGCGGAGACGGAGGGATTTGAACCCTCGGTTCCCTTACGAGAACTCCACCTTAGCAGGGTGGTGCACTAGGCCTGACTATGCGACGTCTCCCGAAGTAGCCCTTATAAGAACTACAACTCGAACAGTCTAATAGACGAAATTAGTTCGCTTTAGCGCAGGTGTTCTGGTCGGCCGACTGACCGGTGATGTCGCCGTCGAGCGTCACCGGAGCAACGGTCGGGGTAGGGGTAGGTGTTGGAGTCTTCTTCGAGCCCGATGCGGTGGGGGTCGGAGTCGAGGTGGGCTTCACTACGGGAGCCTTGCCCTCTTCAGCACCACGACCGAGACCACCGGTCACAACGACAGGCTTGTCAGCAACGAGCGCCTCGAAGAGAGTTGCAGCAGCCGACTCGATGGGCTGAACTTTGCCCGCGTAAATGCCGGTGCCGCCAGTGGTTCCCGGGTACTGAACGAAGACGATGTTTTTGAGGTCGATCTTCTTCAATGCCATCGCCATAGAAACGAGCACGTCAGGGCTGTTGAGGCTGGTCGACAAAGTCATGCTCGAAACCATCACCTTGGCAACCGAGTACAGCGTGAGGGGATTCGTGAGAACCCCATCGCTCTTGATCTTGCGCATCAGCGCCGAAAGGAAGACCTGCTGGTTGCTGATGCGGCCCAGGTCGGATCCGTCGCCAACACCGTGACGTGTCCGCAAGAACTGAAGTGCGGCAAAGCCCTGAAGAACGTGAGTACCTGCAGAAAGTTTGAGATTTGTATAGGGATCGTCGATGTCGGCGCCAACACACACGCGAACACCACCGACAACCTTGGAGAGCCCGACAACAGCATCGAAGGTCACAAGACCTGCGTAGGGAATGTCAAGACCGGTCAGCTCTTCAACGGTCTTAACGACACAGGGCAGACCACCATCATTGAGAACGGCGTTAATCGGGCCTGTCCATCCGCCACCGCCACCATCACACTCGGCAATGGGAACGACCATGTCACGAGGGATACTCACCACGGTGACGTCTTTGTGATCCTTCGAAACGTGGATGATCATGTTGACGTCGTTCAGAGTTGAACCGGGGTTCTCGCCGTAGTTGTTCGATTGTCCGTCGCGGGTATCGCTACCGACGATCATTACGTTGAAGCCACCCTCAATCGCGTCGATTGAGGGGATCTTGTCGGTGAGTGCGACTGTTTTAGCCGAGTTCTTGAGATCCCAGACGGCAATCGCGGCAACAGATCCGCCGCTGACCAACAGAACCGAAAGTGCAATTCCGATGACACTCAGGATGGAACGACGGGCGTACGGACGCGCACTGTTTCCGTGACGAACCGGCTGTGCGTTCGAAGCAGCCTTGCGGCTGGAACGGCGAGACGGTTTTTGGTCGGTCATGTGAGTCCTTTTGTGCGTGTGGCGGAGGGCGTGGGATTCGAACCCACGAAACATTTCTGTTCACTGGTTTTCAAGACCAGCTCCATCGGCCGCTCGGACAGCCCTCCCGTGTCGAACATCCCAACATTGGGAGGCAACACAACAAGTCTACCCGACAGCCATAACTAGGGTTTCAGTAGTTACTGGCAAGAACCTGAGCGGGCTCGAAAGTGGCTAAACACCGGGGATGGCGAGCAACGGTGCAATCGCACCGAGTTCACTCGCGGGAGCGGTAACTTCGTTCGCCGCTGCCAGAACTTCGTCGGGGGCATCCCCCATGGCGACACCTCGACCGAGCTGCGATGCCCAGCGAAGCATGTCGATGTCGTTGCGTCCGTCGCCGATAGCAAACAGGTTGCTGCGAGGAATATCGAGAGCCTCACGCACACGCTCAAGACCGGTCGCTTTGTTGATGCCTTCTGGCGCGATGTCGAGCCACGCGGTTAGACCGATTGCGTACGTAACGCGGTTGAGGCCCATCTTTTCGACGGCGGCAAGGAACTCGTCAGTGTCATGCGCAGGTGAAATCACCACGACACGAGTGGCTTGGATGTGCAGCAGCTCGTCAAACGAAACCTGGTGGCTCTCGTACAAAGACTGCATACCGGGGAAGGGCTCAGTGAAGTAGAAGTCACCGTTCGCGTCTTCGATGGCGTACTTGCCCTCGGGCAGGAATGGCTTGATCGTGGTCAGTGCCGACTCGGGGCTGAAGGTCTTGACGAAGTCTTGGCTGTATCCAATCTCGGCGAGAGGATCACGCTTCCATACGACAGCGCCGTTTGAGCACACGATGAACTCAGGCCAGATGTCGAGAGCCTCAAGCACCTCGATGGTCTCGGCCATTGCGCGACCAGTTGCGAGCATGACCTCGTGCCCGGCGTTCTTTACGCGGGTAACGGCATCGATCACGCCCTGCTCGATCACACCGCGGTGAGTGAGCAGAGTGCCGTCGATGTCGAGGGCAACCAACCAGCGGTCAGTTGTCACTTGGCCGAACCGGCAATCGGGGTGAGAACTTCGAGGCCGCCAAGGTACGGGCGCAACGCTTCGGGAACGAAGACCGAACCGTCTGCACGCTGGTGCGTCTCGAGGTAAACGGCGATCCAACGCGTGGTAGCCAAGGTGCCGTTGAGCGTTGCAACCGGAGCGGTCTTGCCCGACTCGGTGCGGTAGCGCGTGTCGAGACGACGAGCCTGGAACGTGGTGCAGTTGCTCGTACTGGTGAGCTCACGGAACGCGCTCTGCGACGGAAGCCAGGCCTCGATGTCGAACTTGCGAGCAGCGCTCGAGCCCAAATCGCCAGCAGCAACATCGATCACGCGGTAGGTGAGATCCAGCGCCTGCATCATTTCTTCTTGCCACGCGACGAGCTTGTCGTGCTCGGCCTCAGCAGTGTCGGGATGCGCGTAGACGAACATCTCCAACTTGTTGAACTGGTGCACGCGGATGATTCCACGGGTGTCTTTTCCGGCCGAGCCAGCTTCACGGCGGTAGCAGGTCGACCAACCGGCGTAGCGCAGCGGTGCAGCATCCACGTCGAGAATTTCGTCTGCGTGGTACCCCGCGAGCGCGACCTCGCTCGTACCGGTCAGGTACAGGTCGTCGGCTGGGAGGTAGTAAATCTCATCGGCGTGCTCGCCCAAGAACCCGGTGCCCTGCATGATTTCGGGACGCACCAGAGTGGGCGTAATCAGCGGGGTGAAGCCATAGTGGAGTGCCTTGTCGAGGGCCATGTTCATGAGGCCGAGCTCAAGACGAGCACCGATGCCCTTCAAGAAGTAGAAGCGTGAACCAGAGACCTTGGCGCCACGAACGAGGTCGATAGCGTCGAGGCCCTCAGCGATCTCGACGTGGTCGCGAACCTCGAAGTCGAAGTTCGGAACCGTGCCAACCTCACGAAGGGTGACAAAGCTCTCTTCGCCACCGGCCGGAATGCCATCAATGATGACGTTCTCGATGGTGCGAACAATCTTGGTGAATTCCTCGTCGGCTGCGTTAGCCGCTGCCTGGGCATCCTTCACGCGCTGAGAAAGAACTGCGACCTCGGCAAGCAGTGCCTTCTTCTCGTCACCCTGCGCCTGACCAACCTTCTTGCTGAAGGTGTTCTGCTCAGCGCGAAGCGTTTCGAACTCGGTGAGAGCAGCACGCTTCGCAGCGTCGGCAGCAATGGCAGCATCTACTACCTCGGTCGAGGCACCACGAGCAACCTGAGAGCGTCGAATAACGTCAGGGTTTTCGCGAAGAAGCTGAAGGTCAATCACGATTCGAGTTTAACCGAGGATGCCGGCAAGCCATTTGCGAGCGTCGGTGAAGACCTTGTCGGAGTACTGAACCTCGTGCTTGGCCTGCGCACGATCGGCGCGCGGGTAGCTTCCCAAGAAGGTGACCTTGGGGCTGAAACGGCGAAGACCCAGCAATGCCTCGGCCATGCGCTCGTCACGAACGTGACCCTCGGCGTCGATGACGAAGCGGTATCGACCGAGAGCGTCACCAATCGGGCGCGACTGAATGAGGCTGAGGTTGACCCCGCGAGTAGCGAACTGTTCGAGCATCTCGAGGAGCACACCAGCGCGATCTTCGGGAAGTTCGACGATGATGCTGGTCTTGTCGTAGCCCGTGGGCTTAGGAAGCTCGGTGGTCTTGCTGACCAAAACGAAACGGGTCATGGCGTTCTTGTTTTCGCCAATGCCCTCCGCCAAAACGTTCACGTTGTGGTGCTTTTCAATTCCGGGAGGGGCAATCGCTGCATCGCCAGAAACTCCGGCGAGCAGATCAACAACCGACGCAACATTGCTCGTCGCCGGCATGTGCTCGTGGTTCTTCACCTTTGACTCGAGCCACTTGCGGCACTGTGCGTAGGCAACAGGATGCGCGTTCACAACCTTCACGTCTTTGAGCTTTACTCCGGCACGAGCGACCAAGTTGAACGAGACAGGCACCAGGTATTCGCCAACAATGCGAAGGTTGGGGACGTTGGCTAGGGCATCCTGCGTTGCGGTTACGCCCCCATCGATCGAGTTTTCGATCGCGATCATCGCCGCGACAGAGCGACCCTTCACGACATCGTCGAGTGCTTCGCCCACGTTGCTGACGGCACGCCACATCGCACCGGCTGCCTCAGGAACCTGCGCCAGGGCAGCTTCGGTGAACGTGCCAGCCGGACCCAGATAGCTGTAGGGACCTGCGCCGGGAGATTTTCGTGTCGAAGCCATTTCTTTAGGGTACTAGCGCTGGCAGACTTGTCGCGTGAACACTCGTGCCGGAACCCGCGCCCTTCCCTCTGACCTGATCGACGTTGAGGCGCTCATCGCTGCTTATTATTCGGGGCATCCAGATGTTTCTAATCCCGACCAGGCGGTTGTCTTTGGCACGAGTGGCCACCGAGGTACGTCGTTCAACACCGCGTTTAACGAGGACCACATCGCAGCGACTACGCAGGCGATTGTTGAATACCGCGCGCTCGAAGGAATCACCGGCCCTCTCTTTATTGGTGCGGACACGCACGCACTGAGCCGTCCGGCACAAACCACCGCTCTCGAGGTGCTGGTTGCAAACGGTGTTCGCGTTCTCGCCGACTCGCGCGATGGCTTCACGCCCACGCCATCTGTTTCGCACGCGATTCTGAAATACAACAGCGCAGGTCACGCAGACCAGGCTGACGGAATTGTCGTCACGCCATCGCACAATCCGCCACAAGACGGTGGCTTCAAATACAACCCGCCACACGGTGGCCCGGCAGACGGCTCGGCGACCAACTGGATTGCCAAGCGCGCCAACGAGCTCATCGCTGAAGGCATGGTGGGCGTCAAACGGGTCGACCCAACCGGGGGTGTCGAAGAGTATGACTTCTTGAAGAACTACGTAGATGACCTCGCCAACGTGGTCGACATGGATGCGATTCGTCAGTCGGGTGTGCGCATCGGAGCCGACCCGCTCGGTGGAGCATCCGTTGCCTACTGGGCACAGATCGGCTCGCAGTATGGGCTGAACCTGACGGTTGTGAACCCCGAGGTCGACCCGCAGTGGGCGTTTATGACCCTCGACTGGGACGAGAAGATCCGCATGGATCCGTCGAGCCCGAGTGCCATGGCATCGCTCATTGGCAAGCGCGCTGACTTCGACATCTTGACCGGAAACGATGCCGACGCTGACCGTCACGGAATCGTCACGCCAGACGAAGGGTTGATGAACCCGAACCACTACCTCGCCGTGGCCATCGACTACCTGTACCGCAACCGCCCGAACTGGCGCGACGATGCCCGCATCGGCAAGACGCTGGTTTCGAGTCGCATGATCGACCGCGTTGCCGAGGGTCTGGGCCGCGAGCTATGGGAAGTTCCCGTCGGCTTCAAGTGGTTCGTACCCGGTCTGGTCGACGGCTCAGTTGGTTTCGGTGGCGAAGAAAGCGCCGGTGCCTCTTTCTTGCGTTTTGATGGTCGCGTGTGGTCAACCGATAAAGACGGAATCATTCTGTGTTTGCTCGCTGCCGAGATCATCGCGGTGACCGGCAAGACGCCCTCGGCTCTGTACCGTGAGCTGGTCGCGCAGTATGGCGAGCCGGCATACGAGCGCGTGGATGCTCCCGCCAACCGCGAACAAAAAGCCAAGCTCGGCAAGCTCAGCGGCGATGACATCACAGCCACCACAGTTGCCGGCGACCCCATCACTGCGAAGCTCACTCACGCACCAGGAAATGGTGAAGCGATTGGCGGACTCAAGGTCGAGACCGATTTCGCTTGGTTTGCTGCTCGTCCATCTGGAACCGAAGACGTGTACAAGATCTATGCGGAGTCGTTCAAAGGACCGGAGCACCTCAAGCTTGTGCAGGCTGAAGCCCGCGCGATTGTGGACGCTGCTCTTAACGGATAGCGTCGCGCGACTGGTTATTTCTGGTCGGCGTACTTAGGTGCTGCCGGAAGGTTGAACGCTTCCTCGAGCGTTTGAATCTTGGCGTCGTGCATGTACCAGCTGAGCTCAGTGCCGACATAGCGGTAGTGCCACGGCTCGTACTGGTAACCGGTGACCTTCTCTTTGCCCTTGGGATAACGAAGGATGAAACCGAACTTGTAGGCGTTGGCCGCGAGCCACTTGCCCTCTGGTTCAAAGGCGAAGCAATCCTGAACTGGGCACTTGCCCGAGATGGCACCGATGTCGGTTGCCATGCCTGTCTGGTGTTCGCTGTATCCGGGCTTTGCTACAAGAGTCAGTGTGCCGTCGAAAACGGATGCCTGCATGTCGTAGCTGCGGTAGGTGCTCTGCACTTTGAGACCGCGCTTCGGGTTCTCAGCCTTGTACGAGATGAACATCTGCACGAGAGCGGCAGCGGCCTCCTGGCGCAGGTAAGCCACATAGTTTTTGGGAACGTCGATTGAAACTAAGTCTTCGGGAACCCACTTCAACGGGTTCAACGGGCGAAGCTTGTTGACAACCAGCCAGTAACTCTTCGGGTCATCAATTGAACGACTCGTCAGGTCGATTTTAGGACCGGCGTAGGGGGTGAACTTTGTCGTCGGTGTCGGAGTCGGCTTCGGAAAGACCGGAACAGCGCCCGAGATAACCACCATCGAAGCGGCTGCGCCCACGGCAACAATCGCGAAGAACATTCCCCACCAGAAACTCGGCCTGGAGCGAAGCGGGCGCTTTGCCTGGCGCCTACCGCCGGTCGTGCGGGCGTGCTGATCGAGTTGATTCACTTTGGCGAGTTTAGGGCAGTCTGGGTTCAAGATTTCTGTGAAGCGTCGTAACGCTCGCGATTCTTCAGAACCTCTTCACGATGATCAAGTGCCCATTCGAAAACGGCGGCCAACGGAGTGTTCACGGTTCGACCGAATTCTGTGACGGAGTATTCAACTCGAGGGGGAGTCCCGGGATGCGCGACGCGCTCGACCAGACCGTCACGCTCGAGTTTGCGCAACGTCACCGTGAGCATCCGCCTCGAAATGTCTGGGATGGTCTCAACCAGGTCAGTGAATCGTCGCGGCTGCTTGGCCAGCAAAATCAGCACGAACAGGCTCCACTTGTCGAGGATGCGCTCGATGACGGAGGGCAGAACTTCGCGGTCGCCCGGCTGCACTCGACTTTTGAGCGCTTTAAGTTTGTCGTCCACGTGATTCCCCTTGAGGTACTATTAGTTACCTAAGTTACTAATAGTTACTAAGAATCGCAAAGGATTCAGATGCCACAGTCCAAGCGCGCGTCGCGCAAGCTTGCCGCAGGCTCCACCATGACCTCGCGCCAGATCATGCTCGTGATGATCGGCCTCATGGCAGGAATGTTCCTCTCGGCACTCGACCAGACGATCGTGAGCACCTCGATGCGCACCATCGCCGACGACCTCGACGGCATGAGCCTCCAGGCGTGGGTCACCACCGGCTACATGATCATGTCGACCATCGCCACGCCCATCTACGGCAAGCTCAGCGACATCTTCGGTCGTCGCCCGCTGTTCATCATCGCAATTGCGATCTTCTTGCTCGGCTCACTTCTCTCGGGAACCGCCATGGACATGTACCAGCTCGCCGGATGGCGCGCGGTTCAGGGTCTTGGTGCCGGTGGTCTGATGGCGCTCCCGCTGGCCATCATGGGTGACATGCTCGCTCCGCGTCAGCGTGCAAAGTACCAGGGCTTCTTCTTCGCTGTCTTCGGTATCTCGAGTGTTATCGGCCCGCTCATTGGTGGCCTCCTCTCCGGAACCCCCGAGATTCTTGGCATCGCTGGATGGCGTTGGGTCTTCCTGCTCAACCTGCCCATCGGCGCAATCGCGCTCGTGGTGGTTCTCGCCTTCCTTCACCTGCCCGCCAACCACCGACGCGTTCGCATCGACTGGCTCGGCGCCGCGTTCGTCATCATGGCTGTCGCACCGCTTCTGCTCATCGCAGAGCAGGGACGCGAGTGGGGCTGGGGCTCGGCCGGAGCGTGGACCTGTTACATCATCGGTGCCGTGGGCATCCTGGCGTTCATCCTCACTGAAATGCGAATGAAGGATGACGCGCTCATCCCGATGAAGCTCTTCAAGAACTCGACCTTCTCGATGGCGACCGTCATGGGCGTCTTCGTCGGTTTCGCAATGTTCGGTGGAATGATGACCATTCCGCTGTACCTGCAACTCGTACTCGGAGCTACACCTACCGAGAGTGGCTTGCTCATGCTGCCGATGATTGTGGGCATGATGTCTGCCTCGATGATCAGCGGACAAATCATGTCCCGAACCGGACGCTACGGCCGCTTCCCCCGCATCGGTACTGCTTTCCTCGCGGTCGGTTACTTCTACATGACTTTCCTGACCTACGACAAGCCGGTCTGGTTCGTCATGATCGGGATGTTCCTCATCGGTGCTGGTCTCGGTCAGCTCATGCAGACGCTGACCGTTGCCAGCCAGAACTCGGTCGAACCGCAGAACATGGGTGTGGCCACTTCGTCCTCGACGTTCTTCCGCACCATGGGTGGAACCATGGGAACCGCCGTGTTGTTCTCGGTGCTGTTCTCGCGTATCCCCGAAACGATTAAGGCCGCGTTCGAAAACCCGACCTACCGTGACCCACTTCTCAAGGCGCTCAAAGACCCAGCCGTGCTTGCCGACCCGGCAAACAAGCCCATCCTCAAGGTGTTGCTCGAGGCCGCTAAGAACCCCGGTTCGGCAACCTCGGCGATGAACGGCGACACTTCGTTCCTCATTGGCGCTGACCCACGATTGAGCGACCCGTTCCTGGTTGGCTTCTCAAACGCATCCATCACCATCTACTGGATCTGCATGGTCGTTGCACTGATCGCCTTCGTACTCAGCTGGTTCTTGAAGACCCCGCCGCTTCGCCAGAAGTCAGCAATCGAAGAGCTCGCTGATCGCGACGCTGCCGCGATGGCTGAACGCGCCGCAGAAGAAATGGGTGCCATGGTAGATCCGGGTGTTGCCGACGGCAGCTACACAGACGCCAAAAAGAAAACTGATTGAGCTTGTCGAAATCAGGTCTCGACAAGCTCGACCGCCTTACGAGGCCAACTCGTTGGCGTCGATAAACTCGACACCTTTCAAAGCCCCGAGGCGCTCTCGCATCACCGCGATTGCCTCGGGGTTTTGATCTACCAGCACGAAGTTGCGACCGAGAGCCGACGCTACTGCGCCCGTAGTGCCAGAGCCGGCGAAGAAGTCGAGCACGGTATCGCCCGCATTGGTCGAGGCCTGAACGATTCGACGCAGAATTCCCTCGGGCTTTTGCGTGGGGTATCCCGTTTTCTCTTTACCGGTCGGCGAGACGATGGTGTGCCACCAGACATCGGTGGGTAACTTGCCTCGCTCGATCTTGTCGGCGGTGACCAAACCGGGAGCCATGTAAGGCTCGCGGTCAACGTCATCCGAATTGAAGATGTAATTCTTGGGGTCCTTCACGTACACGAGAATCGTGTCGTGTTTAGCCGGCCAGCGGTTCTTTGACTTCCCGCCGTAGTCGTACGCCCAAATGATTTCGTTCAAGAAGCAATCGCGGCCGAACAAGGCATCGAGCATGACCTTGGCGTAGTGCGCCTCGCGATAGTCGAGGTGAACATAGAGCGTGCCATTGTCGGCGAGCAGACGCCATGCTTGCTCAAGCTTGGGCTCGAGAAAACCCCAGTAGTCATCGAAGCGATCGTCGTAACGCATCAGCGAGTGACGGATGCGTTCGTATGTCGCGCCCTTGAAACCGCTCACCGTGACGGCTGATGCCTCGGTCTTGTCGGTGGCGCGAGTCATCGACGACCGCGAGCGCACCTGTTCGCGCCCCGTGTTGAACGGTGGATCGATGTAGATGAGCTGAAAGCTGCCATCGGCAAGGGTCGGCAAGACCTCGGCGTTGTCGCCGAAAATCACCGAACCAGAAGTCACACATCCATTCTCGCACCCTGTGACATAGGTAGTCTTTTTGCATGACAACACCTACGCAGGCACAGCTCTCTACCGACCGCGCCATCAGCATCGTTCTTATGGTGCTTGCCGGAGCAGGAACCCTCATCTGGGCAATCCCGTCGCTCATGCTCATCATGGCCAGCGACGCCGGCACTCACGGCGCTGCATGGCTCTTCGCCATCTTCATTGCCGTTGCGTGGTTCGGTCCGGCCGCGGCAACCATCGCGTCAATCGTGTGGGGCATCATCCGCCTCAAAGAAAAGAAGCTCGGCACCTGGTGGCGCCTGCTTATCGTTCAACTTTCTGCCCCTGTCGCCATCATCATCCTCGGCGCAATCTGGTCAGCGCTTCCTGCGGGCAACTAGATCTGAACTCATGAGCCTCGAAGTCGTTCACTCCCCCAGCACCTCGCGCTACTTGCTGTTGAAAGACGGCGAAGAAATCGGGCACGCGGCGTACGCGATCCGTGGTGACGAGTTCATGATCACCGGCACCTTCGTCGACCCCGCACAGCGCGGTGGCGGCATCGGAGCAATCATGGTCAAGCGTGTGATCGACGACATTCTTGCAACCACCGACAAGCGCATCACCTCCGGTTGCTGGTTCGTCACCATGTGGCTCGAGCGCAACCCCGGTTACATCGACGCCCACCGAGACGGTGGCGTGGATGCTGAACTCGGCAACACCTGCCGCGTCGTCTGATTTCGACAGGCTCAATCACCATGAGGATCGCTACCTGGAACGTCAACTCGATTCGCGCGCGCGTTGACCGGGTCATTGACTACCTCCACCGCGGAGACATCGACGTTCTCGCGATGCAAGAGATCAAGTGTCGCGACTCGCAGTTTCCGTATGCCGCATTCGAAGAGGCTGGCTACGAAGTCGTTCTGCACGGCTTGAACCAGTGGAATGGTGTCGCTATTGCGAGCCGCATCGGACTCGAAGATGTCGAGGTCACGTTCCCGTCGCAGCCTGGGTTCGGTCCCGTCAGTGACGACGGAAAGCCACCGGTCGAGGCTCGGGCGATCGCCGCAACCGTAGACGGTGTCCGACTGTGGAGTCTCTACATTCCGAACGGACGAGAGCTCGACAACCCGCACTACCCATACAAGCTCGAGTGGCTGCAGGGGTTGAAAGCCGACACCGAAAGATGGCTGGCCGAGCATCCGGATATGCCCCTGGCATTGATGGGCGACTGGAACGTTGCCCCTTACGACCGTGACGTGTGGGACATGGCCGAGTTCGTGAACGCCACGCACGTGTCACAGCCCGAACGCGACGCCTTCTTTGCCTTCGAGTCGATCGGCCTGACCGATGTTGTTCGCCCGCTCGTGCCAGAAGGATTCACATACTGGGACTACAAACAGCTGCGCTTTCCGAAGGATGAAGGCTTGCGCATTGACTTCATTCTGGGTTCACCGGCTTTTGCGGAACTCGTTGAGTCGGCCGAGATCGTGCGCGATGAGCGCAAGGGCGAGGGACCGAGCGATCACGTTCCCGTCGTTGTCACCCTGACCGGTGACGAAGACGACGACCGCCCCATGTTTTTATAAGGAGCAGTGATGTCAAGGACGACCAAGAACTCAGAATGGATTGAACGTCCGCGCGATCGCGAGCTTTCTATCGGCCTCCTGTTGCTCGGTGCACTCATCACCGTTGTCTGCTACTTCTTTGCATTCATCTTCGCAATGGGCTACCGCAACGCGCCCATTCAAGACTGGTCAATCATCTTCATGGGATTCGGGCCGCCCGTGGTTTATCTCGTCTCGATGATTGTTGCGATCCGCTGGATCCGTCGACGCAAGCGATCCTGGCCGGCTGCGCTCGCTGCGTGTGTGGCGCCCGTGCTGACCTGGTTCTTGGGACTCGGAACCCTGATCGTCGCGACTACGATTCTCGCTGGTTAGCGACGACCGACGAACTCGTCCATCGAGCTGTAGACGTGAAAAACGTTGGCAGCAATCCAATCGAATGTTCGCTGCGGTAGAACACCCTTGAGAACCTTCGACAGGTGAACCGACCACGGCAGCATCAGCATCGACTTGCCAGCGATCATCGCTGACCAGACGCGGTCGACAACGAACTCCGGCTTCATGATCGGGGTCATGAGTGGACCCTTGACGCCCTCGAACATGCCCGTCGAAATGTAGCTGGGTGCGACCGTGGTCACGGCGATCTGGCTGAATCCCTCGCGCTTGAGCTCAAGACGAATCGAATCACTCCACCCGATAAGAGCCCACTTGCTCGAAGCGTAGACACTCATCTTCGGATTCGAAAGCATGCCCGCTGCCGATGCGATGTTTACGATGCGAGAAGGAGACTTGCTCGACATCATGCTCGGCAGGAACTCGTGCGTGGCAAACATTGGAGCGAGCGCATTCACCTGCATGGTGAGCTCCGTGTGCTTGGCGTTGTCGTGTTCCCAGAAGAACGCACCGCGAACAACGCCAGCGTTGTTGATCAACACGTCGGTTCCACCAAACTTCTTGATTACTTTCGCGGCAGCTTTCTCGATGGCTGTGCGCGAACTCAGGTCGACAACATCCGTCACTACTTGCGTGGTGGGCCAAGCCGCACTCTCAAGTTCGGCGGCTGCCGCCTTGAGACCTGCCTTGTCGACATCCCACAGGACAACTATGGATGCCCCTTCCGCGACGGCGCGGCGGGCGTACATCAGCCCCATGCCGGATGCGGCACCGGTAATCACAAAACGGCTTTTCTCGACTCTGAGCTTCATGTGCCCATTATCGTCCCCCCTCGACAGCAATGGGAGGGCGGGATTAGCGTGGAGACATGGTCAGCACAGATATCGAACGCATTGATGTAGTTACCCACCCGGCTTGGCTCGAGCTCAAGGCAGCAGCTTCGGCGCTTCAGGCATTTCAGGCCCAGGACGGTTCGATTGAAGACCCCGGAAACCACGCTGCCGCTAAAGCACACGTCGAGACGATTCGCGCATCCATCAGCATTCTTGCTCCGGCATTCGCGCACGATGCTGCTTACCTCGAGGCCTGCCGTAGTGACTTCAAAAACTGGGTTGATGGCGGCTTTGGAGTGCCTGACTTTCTCGCGTCGATCCTCGCGTTTGCTCCCGCCGACCAGCGAATCGATGGCGTGCGGCACCTTGTGGTGTTCCCGATGTACACGCAAAACGGAAGTCGCAACCGCTTTGTCGAAGCCGTTCTTGTCGAGGTGATGTGGCCCACGTTCATCGCCGAGCTCGAAGACACCCTCTACTCGAACAAGCTCTTCTTGCCGATCCGCTTCTTGGATTTCACACCGGGCTACGACACCAACTCGGCTGTGCTCTTTCCCGAGAGCGTTGCGATGAGCGAGATTCCCGCGTTTACGTGGGGAGCGATATTCCAGGACCGTGAGGCAGCGCGTTTTCGCAAGGTCGTTTCAGCTGCGGCCGAAATCACCAGCCTTCAGTTGCCCGCCGATGCCCAAGAACTGCTCGCCAATCAGACGCTGGCCGAGGAGACCTTCATCATGTGGGACCTCATCCACGACCGCACGCACATGCGCGGTGACCTGCCGTTCGACCCGTTCATGATTAAGCAGCGCATGCCGTTCTTCCTCTACGGACTCGAAGAGTTGCGCTGTGACCTCACCGCGTTCCGCGAGTGCGTGAAACTGAGCCGTGACACCGAGGTGAGTGCCGCAATGCGTGAACACGCGCAGCTCGTTCTCTACGCGGTGGTCTTTGACCGCATTTTCCGCTTTGCGATTACGGGT
>JBDKLU010000158.1:0-7961 GCA_039795475.1 Actinomycetota bacterium
CCTCAACGCGCAGCCGACCCCAACGGTGTCACGCAGTACTTCGATAGCAACAAAGACCTCGCGCCCATCCTCGACAAAATGCAGATGTTCGACGTCTACAGCTCGGCGTGGTTCTCGGCGATCTACCTGCTGCTGTTTATCTCGCTCATCGGCTGCGTCCTGCCACGAACCAAACATCACTTCGATGCTCTGCGCGCACAACCACCGCGCACCCCGGCCAAGCTCGAGCGCCTCCCCGGATTCGCCGAGCGCGCGTTCACCGGCGTCGACGGCGAAGCCGCGCTGGCATCGGCGACCAAGGTTCTCAAGAGCGGCGGATACCGCGTTGCTCGATACGACCGCGATGGTGCGATCACCGTTTCTGCTGAGCGCGGTTACATGCGAGAGACCGGAAACCTCGTTTTCCACTTCGCGCTTGTTGGTGTGCTCATCGCCGTGGGATTCGGTGGGGGCTTCGGATACAACGGACAGCGCGTGATCACCGAGGGTCAAGGATTCAGCAACACCCTGCTCGCGTATGACTCGTTCAACCCGGGTCGCTTCTTCACCGACTCCGAACTCGAACCGTTCAGCCTCAAGCTCGACAAGTTCTCCACGACCTACGAATCGAAGAACTCCAACGCCCTCGGTCAAGCAACCGACTACCGCGCCGACGTCACCGCACAGGTGCGCGATGGCAAGCCGTTCAAGACGACCATCAAGGTGAACGAGCCACTGGCCATCGGTGGCACGAACGTCTACCTGCTCGGTAACGGCTACGCCCCCGTCATCAAGGTGACAAACCCGCAGGGCAAGGTTGTGTTCAACGATGCTGTTGCCTTTCTGCCGCAAGACAAGAACCTCACCAGCCTCGGCGTTGTGAAACTGCCGGATGGCCTGCCCAAGCAGGTCGGACTCATCGGCTTTTTCTACCCGACCGCCCAAGACGCGCACGGCGGCATGATGATTTCGATCTACCCAGACACCATCAACCCCATGCTCACGTTCAACGTGTACGTCGGTGACCTCGGACTCAACGAGGGTGTTCCTCGCTCGATCTACGCACTCGACACCAGCAAGCTCACCAAGCTCACCGGCATCAACACCACGGGTAAGTCGCTCGAGATGAAACCCGGCCAGTCGGCAGCGCTTCCTAATGGAATGGGCACGGTCACTTTCGAAAAGGTTGTGCGTTATGTATCGCTCGACGTGCACCACGACCCCACGCAGGGATGGGTTCTGTTCTTTGCCCTCGCCGCCCTTGCTGGCCTCTTGACCTCGCTATTTATTCCACGCCGTCGAATGTGGGTCAGCATTCGACCGGAAGGAAAGAAGAGCATCCTCGTCGAATACGCTGCGCTGGCGCGAGGCGACGACCCCACACTCGAAGCTGCGGTTCAGACGCTGATTTCGTCTCACATTCGCGACTTAGGATTAACGCGTGACTGACACCCTTTCCCAATTCTCTGTGCTGAGCCTTTACTCGGCGATGGCGATTTATGCGATTGCGTTTGTTCTGTTCACGATTGACTTGGCGGGGAAGGCAACCGAGGGCAAGATCTCAAGCAAGTTCCAGCGCATCGCGATGTCGCTAACCTGGCTCGCGTTCCTTCTCCAATTGGCTGCCACAATCATGCGCGGCATTGCCGCATCGCGTGTGCCCTGGGCCAACATGTACGAGTTCGCCATGACCGGCACGCTCATCATCACCGGCGTCTTCTTGTTTGCAAACCTCAAGTGGAACCTGCGCTTCGTCGGAACATTCAGCACCGGACTCACTCTCGTGCTGCTCGGACTGGCGGCTACGCGTTACTACGTGGAGGTCGTGCCGCTTCCCCCGGCTCTGCAGTCGTACTGGCTGGTCATCCACGTGTTTGTAGCCACTCTGGCAACAGGCTTCTTCTCGCTCGGGTTCTCGCTGTCGTTCCTGCAGCTGTTGCAGCAGCGTCGAGAAACAGCCATTCACGATGGCAAAAAGACCCGCCTCACCGGACTGGTCAAACTGCCGGATGCCGTGGCTCTCGAGAACTACGCGTACCGCCTGATCATCATCGGTTTCATCTTCTGGACGTTCACCCTCATCGCCGGCGCGATCTGGGCTGAGAAAGCCTGGGGCCGCTACTGGGGCTGGGACACCAAGGAAGTCTGGACGTTCATCATCTGGACCATCTACGCCGGATACATTCACGCTCGAGCCACCCGCGGATGGCGCGGTACTCGCTCGGCCGTGCTTGCGATGATCGGTTTCGGTGCAGTGATGTTCAACTTCACCGTCGTGAACATTTTCTTCAAAGGCCTTCACGCCTACAGCGGTTTGTAAGACAGACTGAGCGCATGATCATCCCCGCGCTCGCCGACGTGCTCGCCACCGCTCGTGTGGTCGCACTTCCATTGCGCACGCGCTTTCGCGGACTAACCGTGCGCGAAGCGATGGTCTTTGAGGGCCCGCAAGGATGGACCGAGTTCAGCCCCTTTGTTGAATACGACGACGCCGAGGCGGCCGCCTGGTTGCGCGCGGCATACGACTTTGGCTGGATGCCCGCGCCCGCGCTCACTCGTTCACACATCAGCGTGAACGCCACAGTTCCCGCTGTTCACCCCGACGAGGTCGCCGGAATCCTCGACGCATTCGGGCAGTGCCGCACGGTGAAGGTCAAAGTGGCCGAGCCGATGCAAACCCTCGCCGAGGATGTGGCCCGCGTGCACCGTGTGCGTGAGCTGATCGGCGCTGAGGGGCGCATCCGTATCGATGCCAACGGAGCGTGGAACGTCGACGAAGCCGAGCACGCGATTCACGCCATGGCTGACGCCGACCTCGAATACGTTGAACAGCCCTGCGCGAGCATCGATGAGTTGGCTGAGATTCGTAAGCGCGTGAAGTACATGGCTATTCCGATTGCAGCTGACGAGAGCGTTCGTAAGTCGAGTGACCCGTTCGCAGTTGTCGACGCGAAGGCAGCTGACCTACTTGTTCTCAAAGCTCAGCCACTGGGGGGAGTGCACAGCGCACTCGATATTGCTGCTCAGGCGGGCTTGCCCGTTGTTGTCTCGAGCGCACTCGACACATCGATTGGGTTGGCCATGGGTGCGCAACTGGCGGCAGCCCTGCCCGAGCTCGACTTCGACTGTGGGCTTGGAACGGCAGCCCTGTTGGCTGCCGACATTGTTCGTGAACCGCTTGTGCCTGTCTACGGAGTGATCCCTACAACCAGGCCGGAGGTGGATCCACGTGCACTCGATACGTTCGCTGCGGACGCGGAGCGCACTGCGTGGTGGGTGGAGCGGCTGACGCGCGTGCACGCTTTAGTCTCGACAAGCTCGACCGTCTAACTGCGCGTAGGCTTGAAGCATGACGTCGTCGGTATCGGAAATTTTTGACCCAAGTGTGTGGGTCGACGCACCCGCGGGTGCCGGCATGACCGACATCACCTACCACCTCGATGTCACTGGTCGTGTTGCACGTATCGCGTTCAACCGTCCAGAAGTGCGCAACGCATTCCGCCCGCAAACCGTGGACGAGCTCTATCGTGCGCTCGACGATGCACGTCAGAACCCTAAGGTCGGTGTCGTGCTTCTCACCGGCAACGGACCAAGCCCCAAGGATGGCGGCTGGGCGTTCTGCTCGGGTGGAGACCAGCGCATCCGTGGCAAGAACGGCTATGAGTACGCCGACGGATCAGCGGCTACCGGGCGCCTACACATTCTCGAAGTTCAGCGACTTATTCGTTTTATGCCCAAGGTTGTCATCGCGCTTGTTCCTGGCTGGGCAGCTGGTGGCGGCCACTCTCTCCACGTTGTTTGCGACCTAACTCTGGCGAGCGCCGAACAGGCGCGCTTCAAGCAGACGGATGCTGACGTGGGATCTTTTGACGCGGGATACGGCTCGGCATACTTCGCTCGTCAGATTGGTCAGAAGTTTGCTCGCGAGGTGTTCTTCCTTGCTCGCGAGTACGACGCCCAGCGTGCGTATGAAATGGGCGCGGTCAACGCGGTTGTTCCGCACGCGGAACTCGAGACCGAAGGCCTCAACTGGGCCTACGACATCTTGACCAAGTCACCCACGGCGATACGTATGCTCAAATTTGCATTTAATGCTGTCGATGATGGTTTGGTCGGACAGCAGGTGTTCGCTGGCGAGGCAACTCGTCTGGCATACGGCACCGATGAAGCAGTTGAGGGTCGCGATTCTTTCCTCGAAAAGCGCGAACCCGACTGGTCCGGTTTTCCCTGGCACTTCTGATGCGTGAGCTCGTTCGCATTCCGGCCTTCGATGTCGAGGCGTTCCGAGTCGGCTTAGAAAAAGCTCTGCGCGGCAGTGGCCCGGCGGTGCTCCCGGTGACTGATGACTCGGTCAGTCTCGAAGGCTACGTGCACGACGACGTCGCCCTCGTGATCGAAACCTCCGGCTCGTCAGGAACCCCCAAACGGGTCGGCCTGAGTGCGACAGCATTGTTGGCCAATGCTCGCGCAAGCCACGGCAGGCTTGGCGGGAAAGGCCAGTGGTTGCTTGCGCTGCCGCTGAACTACGTGGCCGGAGCACAAGTTCTTGTTCGTAGCTTGGACGCTGAGATCGAGCCCGTCACTCTCGGCGCTGGTCCGTTCACGCCGGAAGGTTTCGTTCGCGCGGCAGTGAATATGGATGCCCCGCGTAAGTACACATCACTCGTGCCAGCCCAGCTCGCACGCCTGGTGGAGTTCGCCGAATCGAGTGGATCTGCTGCTGAGGTGCTGTCTTCGTTCAATGCGATTCTCGTGGGTGGTCAAGCCACTCCGGTGACACTTGTTCGCCGAGCAACTGCGCTGGGAATGTCGATCGTCACAACCTACGGTTCGACCGAGACGGCGGGTGGCTGCGTCTACGACGGAATCGCACTAGAGGGCGTACGAGTCGAGATCGATGACGCCGGACAGGTAGTCATCGCGGGAGATATTCTCGCAACGGAATATGTTTCTGGGGCACCGTCGCATGTGGCGTTCACGGAGCGCGACGGCGTTCGCTTCTATGCCACGGGTGACCTTGGTCGCCTCGAGTCCGGTCGCCTCATCATCGAGGGGCGTACCGACCGCGTGCTCATCTCCGGTGGTGTGAAGGTTGCACTCGACGCGATTGAAAGCGCTGTCGTTCAAGCCGCGTATCCGAATGCCGTTGCTGTTGCCGTCGACGACGCCACCTGGGGCCAGCGTCCGGTGCTGGTTGTTGAGGGCTCTGCCGACGCGGCAAGTGAAGACGAACTTCGGGCGGTCATCCGAGAACAACTGGGCAAGGTGGCAGTGCCGGATCGAATCGTGTGGGTGTCGGAGCTTCCTCGTCTGAGCTCGGGCAAGCCCGACCACGTGGCGATTCGCGCTTTAGCCCTTGCGTAGGATTTGTGCGTGGCTACCAAGAAAAAGAAGAAGACCGCTCCAGTACATGCACCCAAGGTGACCTGGCTCGCAGGTGCGCGTCTGCGTACGCTGCCACTGGCAATCGCACCGGTCGCTGCTGGCGCGGGTGCCGCCGCCGCGGGTAAGCACTTCTCATTGCTGCTCACCCTGCTCTGCTTGGCGGTCGCCGTTTTTCTTCAGGTGGGTGTCAACTTCGCCAACGACTACTCTGACGGCATTCGCGGCACTGACGCTTTTCGAGTTGGCCCGGGTCGACTGACCGGCTCCGGTTCGAAGAAGCCGAGCACCGTTCGCAATGTTTCGTTCGCATTCTTTGGTCTTGCTGCACTCGCTGGTCTTGCGGTCACTGTCATCTCTGCGCAGTGGTGGTTTTTAGCTGTTGGCGCTCTCGCCATCGTCGCTGCCTGGTTCTACACCGGCGGCAAAAAGCCTTACGGCTATGCGGGCTTGGGTGAACTCTTTGTCTTCGTCTTCTTTGGGCTGGTCGCCACGATTGGAACGACATTCGTTCAGACTCAGGGCTGGTCAACCCGTGCAGCCATGGCGAGTGTGGGTGTGGGGCTGTTGGCGTGCGCGGTGCTCATGATCAACAACATCCGCGACATCGAGACCGATGTGAAAGCCGGTAAAAATACACTCGCGGTTCGCATAGGCAAGCGTGCGGCAATCATTGCGTTTTGCTCGATGATTTCGATTCCCATGGGTGTCGCCGGAGTGCTCGGTTACTTCTTCCATGGCGTGCTGTACGCGCAGTTCACCTGGCTGGCCATCCTGCCCGCGGGGCTGATTGCCGTGATGGCAAAGACTCCTGCCGAGTACATCACCGTTCTCAAGATCACTAGCTTCGCAACGATGGTTTACGGAATCCTCGTCGGCATCGGATTCGCGCTGAGCTAATTCGAGCTGAAGTTTAAAAGCTTCAGTTAGAGCGCATCCTCAACTGATTCGTCGCTCTGCGCCTTGCTCGACTTGTGTGAGCGAGCCTCACGAGCGTTGAAAATCTCTTCCGAGGTGGCGTTGCGGAATTTGCTCAAGAAGATGATCGACAGGCTCAACGCGATGAGCGCGGCAACAATCGCCGCAACCCAAGGCTGAAAACCGATGGCCCACAGAATGAAAAACGGCACGATCAAAAAGACGAGTCGAAGAATCGTGTAGGGCAGCCAAGCGGGAAGTCGTTTCACGTCGGAGAGTCTACTTCTTCAGCGTGCGTAGACTTTCACCCATGCTTCGCATTTGGATTGTCATCGGAATCGTGTTGCTCATTGGAGTAGCACTGGGCCTGTGGCTTGCCGCGCGCGCACGTCGAAACGAAGCGCAAGAGCGTCGTCGCCCGAGCGCCCCGGATGATGACCCCGACTTTCTGCGCGGACTGGGCAAGGACGGAAAGTAAGTGGCCAGTCCCACCGCTTCCAGCCTGTTTGCGACGCGACTCCTACTCGCGCTTGTCGAACGCGGACTCAGCGAGGTTGTGATTGCCCCTGGCTCGCGCTCGCAGGCGCTCGCACTGGCAGCAACGGAGCTGGAGGCTCGCGGCTTGTTGCGAGTGCACGTGCGCATCGACGAGCGCGCGGCTGGATTTGTTGCTCTTGGTCTTGCCCGCGAAAGCGGTCGACCGGCAGCCGTTGTGACTACCTCGGGCAGTGCCGTGGGCAACCTGTTGCCGTCGGTGATGGAGGCTCACCACTCTGGCGTTCCCTTGCTCGTGCTTTCAGCCGATCGCCCCGAAGAGCTTCGCGGCATCGGCTCCAACCAGACCACCGTGCAGACCGACATCTTTGGTGCGTTTGTGCGTTGGTCGGCAGACGTGGAAGCTCCCACGCTCGATGACCCGCAAGCTGCGGCCGCCAAGCTCGCTGACCAAGCATGGGATGCCGCCGCGAGCGAGCCCGTCGCCTCCGGCCCAGTGCACCTGAACTTGGCTTTCCGTGACCCGCTCTCGGGCGGAGACGTTTTCGAGACGGCGGATGTTCGCGTGGCACTCACCCGTGCGACCGACGCAGTTGCCGCTCGCACATCGGCGGCGGTTTCTGCCGTCCCCGAAGCATCTGGTGCCCTCGTTCTCGAACGCGGCCCGCGCACCATTGTGATCGCTGGCACGGGTGCCGGCGGAGCAGCCGAAGAACTTGCTCACGTCGGTGGCTGGCCGCTCATTGCCGAGATTACGAGTGGATCGCGCTTTGGGCGCAACGCTGTTCCCGCCTACCGCGAGGTGCTTCGTCAGCCTGAGCTGGTCGACGCGATTCAGCGCGTTGTGGTGTTCGGGCATCCGACGCTCAGTCGTGAAGTCGAGTCACTTATTGCTGACACCTCACGCGGGATCGAGACGATCGTGGTTCTCGGCCCCGGTGCCGAGAATTACAACCCCGGCCACAACGTCGCAGCATTTGCTCCGGCAGTTCTCGTTGCCGATGGTGAAATCGACCGCGCATGGTTGGGATCGTGGATGCGCGCTGGCCACGATTTTCACGAGAGTGCCCACGCTCGCTACGCCGAGGCCAACCCGTCGATGCGAGCTCCTGATGTTGAGGCATCTCGCTCTGCTGACGTTAATGACATGCGCGCTTTTGCCGCGAATGAGCTCGCCGCGGCCAAAG
>JBDKLU010000159.1:0-5200 GCA_039795475.1 Actinomycetota bacterium
CCTTCTGCGGTGCCCTGAACCTCAACAAAGAGACCGCGACCGGTAACAACCACGTTCATGTCTGTTTCGGCACGCGAGTCTTCGCGGTACTCGAGGTCGAGAAGCGGAACACCGTCGATGATGCCCACCGAAATGGCGGCAACCGAATCAATCAGGGGCTCCGCCTTGGCAGCGATGAACTTGTGCTCGCGGCCCCACTCAATGGCGTCAGCTAGAGCGACATAGGCTCCGGTAATTGCCGCGGTACGCGTGCCGCCATCTGCCTGAAGCACGTCACAGTCGATGACGATTGTGTTCTCGCCGAGCGCCTTGGTGTTGACGACAGCGCGAAGCGAGCGACCAATCAGACGAGAAATCTCGTGAGTGCGTCCACCTTGCTTGCCCTTGACAGCCTCACGATCCATGCGGTCGTTCGTCGAGCGAGGAAGCATGCCGTACTCGGCGGTAACCCATCCCTTGCCACTTCCGGCCATCCAGCGGGGAACACCGTTGGTGAAGGATGCGGTGCACAGCACCTTGGTGCGTCCGAACGAAATCAGCGCACTGCCCTCTGCCTGCTCGCTCCAACCACGCTCAATGGTGACGTGTCGAAGTTGCTCGGGGGTGCGTCCGTCTACGCGGATGATCTCGGTCATGGGGTCCTTAGTCGAATTTCGGGAGGGTGATGATGCCGGTCGGCGTGAAATCAACGGTCTCTACTTGCGGACCGAGGAAGAGTCGGGCCAGGCGCATGAACTCGGCAGAGTCTTGGCCAGTGGCCTCGTAGCGATAGGTCGGGGGTGTTGGCTCGACACGGTCGAGTGAGTTTTCGACCAGCTCACGATAAACGTCTTTCGCCGTTTCGTTATCGCTCGAGACGAGTCGAACACTGTCACCCATCACGTAGGCGATTGCGCCACGCAGGAACGGGTAGTGCGTGCACCCCAAGACAAGCGTGTCGACCTCTGCTTCGATGAGTGGCTTGAGGTACTGACGGGCAACACGAAGTACGTCTTCACCGCTGGTTTGTCCGGCCTCGACGAACTCAACGAATCGAGGTGCTTCTTCGGTGAATAGTTCGATGTGCGGCGCAGCTGCAAACGCATCGTCGTAGGCGCGTGAAGCAATGGTGGCCGTCGTACCGATAACTCCGACCCGGTGATTACGCGTCGCCGCAAGTGCACCCCGAACAGCAGGCTGGATGACCTCAATGACGGGTACGTCGTAGCGTTCGCGAGCATCCCGCAGCATGGCTGCACTGGCTGTATTGCAGGCGATGACAAGCATCTTGACGCCTTGAGCGACGAGAGTGTCGAGCACGTCGAGAGCGTAGGTACGCACATCCGCGATGGCTTTCGTGCCATAGGGCGAGTGTGCGGTGTCACCGATGTAAATGATGGATTCGTGTGGCAACGAGTCTCGGATGGCGCGAGCGACCGTGAGCCCGCCCACTCCGGAATCGAAGACGCCAATGGGAGCGTTGCGGTTCATTGGCTCAAGCTCTCGTAGATCTCTTTGCAGCTCGGGCAAATGGGAAATTTCTGGGGGTCGCGACCCGGTGTCCAGACTTTGCCGCAGAGGGCAATAACAGGCTCGCCAGAAAGCGCCGACTCAAGAATCTTCTCTTTCTGTACATAGTGCGAGAAGCGATCGTGGTCGCCTTCGTCGAGCTGTTCGCTCTCGAGAAGCTCTTGCAGCTCGCGGTCAAGCGTCGACGTTCCGCCACCCTCACTGGGAGAGGACTCGAAACCCGAGCGGAAACCTGACGCGCGCATGCCTCAAGTCTACGAGCAGTGCCCTACTTTACGGTGAGCGCGTCGAGGGTTACCGTGACTGTCTTCTGGTTTCCGCCACGAATGTACGTGAGTTCGACCTTGCTGCCTGCAGCGTAGGTGCGGACAGCTGCGGTGAGATCACTGGCATCCGAGATCGGAATGCCGTTGAAGTCAATGATGATGTCACCCACGGCGAGACCGGCCTTGGATGCCGCTGAACCATTGGCAATTTTCTGCAGAAGCGCACCAACCTGCTTGCTGTTCTTGGCGGCAGCAGAATCACTCACTGATGCACCGAGCATGCCGTGACTTGCTTTACCGGTCTTGATAATTTCATCGGAGACACGCTTTGCCAGGTTCGCGGGCAGCGCGAACCCGACGCCGATGGAACCGCTTTGCCCACCGGAGCTGTTTCCGGCGGATGCGATGGCTACGTTTATGCCGATCAGACGCCCGTTTGCATCAAGCAGGGCCCCACCACTGTTACCGGGGTTGATAGCAGCGTCAGTTTGCACGACTGGAATCGAGATGGACGTCTGAGCGGTTTGCTGCTGAGTGCCGTTGCCGAAGTCAAAATTGAACGGCGATCCGAGTTGCCCCTGGTTGTCTTGGGACGAGGAATCTGGAACAGCTGAGCTCGCGATTTGGATGCTGCGGTTGAGCGCGCTGACAATACCCGTGGTTACTGTGCCCGCGAGCCCGAGAGGAGCTCCCATGGCGATGGTGGTGTCGCCAACGTTGAGCTTGCTTGAGTCGCCCCACTCAATGGGGGTCAGGCCGCTTGCCCCCTGAAGCTTGACGACTGCGAGGTCGACCGTGGGGTCGGTGCCGACAATGGTTGCGTCGTAAATGTGCCCGACACTGTCTTGAACCTTGATGGTCGGCTTGGCGGTTGCCCCGTCGAGAGTGGCAACGTGGTTGTTGGTCAGTACGTATCCGTCACTCGTGAGCACGACTCCCGAGCCGGTTCCCGAGGACGAGCCTCCGGTTACGGAGAGGGTCACAACGCTTGGTTCTGCTTTGGCGACAACCCCGGTAATCGAGTTGACGCGAGAGGTGTCATTGACAACGACGCCTGCGTGAGTGCTGGTTTGTCCGTTGGCGGTGTTCGCCCCGGAAACGAGAATTGCGACGCCAGCTCCCGCGGCGCCACCAAGTATTGCCCCAATAACGAGTGCGGCAGCAATCGGAACAACGAGCGACTTATTCATGATGCGGCCGACGGTGGCAGTTTCTGCGGCCGAGGCGCTCGAGGCCCGGGCAATCGCAGCCGGCCCAAAGGCAGATCCAGCAGGCGAGGCCGATGGGGCGTGGTGAGTCGAGGAAGACGCGGAGCCGGGAGCGGGGGCATCGCTACCGTCGACGTTGGGGCGGTAGGTGTCAGGGGTCTCAGTCATGGTTTTTCCTTTCCTGTGCGGCTAGCTTCCGCAAGGAAACTGTGGAAAATCTATGGCAAAGCTGAACGCACGCTGTTAATTCAAAAACAGTGGCGTTTGCCGGTCCGCTACATCAGGCTAACAGCCGACAGCCCTCTGATTTAGCAGGCAGTCGCCAGTGACGAGCACCGGTCGCGAACCCCGCGAGACGCGCACAATCGCACTCGTGGTTCGTTGAAGAGTGCCAGCAACCGCAGTCCATGAGCCACCGGCTAGGCGATAGCTTGCACGCAAGGAAACGACCACTCGAACAGTGAACACTCCCGTGCTCGTGTAGATGTGCGACGTGGCTGTTGGTGAAAAGGCTGGCAGCCCCAGAGCTGACCATGTTGCACCAGGCGTGGTCGTTGTCGCACTCTGCCCGTCGCCAAAGGTCCATGTGTAGGCGAAGGGGGTGAAACGCACAGTTGCGTTCGTGCCCAAGAGTCGCCCAGACACATCGTGTGTCGGTTCGTTGGCGATCATGTTGGCTGGCAGCGAGACAATCGCCCAGCCAGCTGGTTCAGTTTCGAGCCCCGGAGTTCGTGGCACGAAAGAGGCAAGGTCGGATAGCGTCACTGCCGGCGTCGCCGGAATCGCTGGAGTCACGCGAGTCGATGCCGGTGGCGGGCAGTACCACGGCCGCGGAAACATAATCGCGCAGATCAGAGCGGTGACATTGGAGCTCCACGATGGCGGTGGCACGACGATAATCGAGCCACCCGGTGTTCGGGTGCCCGGCTTTGCGACCGCTCCCGGCTTGGTCTTGGATCGCACGAGGTTAACTCCCCCACCGGTGATTGAACCAGAAGTGCAGTCGAGTACAGGACCTTGGCACACGGCCGCAGCTGGAGAAACAGATACAAGGGGAGAGAACTGCGCGGCGATGATCGCCGAGACTACGAGCACCGCCGCGCAGAGTGAGGCTCCAGCGCGAAACCGCAGGGGGAGGAGTGGTTTTCGCGCCGGAGCCATGGGCACGAAGTTACGCTCAGGAGAGGAACGAGCATCCGGAATCATCCACAACCGGGACAAGACCGGCCTATGGCACGACGTGGAGAACTAGAGCCCGAGAACTCCGCGAGTGCGCTCGACGTCGTCATTCATCTGCGCAATCAAAGGCTCGATGCCATCGAATTTCTGCATGCCGCGAATACGCTCGACGAACTCGATGATGACCAAGTGGCCATACAGGTCGAGAGTGGCATCGAGCACAAAGGCTTCGACTCGACGGTGACGCTCTCCCGGGAAGGTTGGATTCGTTCCTACCGAGATTGCAACGGGCAAACGAGTGCCGTCGTCATCGACCAACCAGCCGGCGTAGACACCATCACCGGGAAGATATCCGGTTGCTTCGTGCGAGAGGTTCGCCGTGGGGAATCCGATCTCTCGCCCACGGGCGTCTCCGTGCACGATCTCTCCGCGCATCGCGTGAGAGCGACCGAGCAACCGAGCAGCACGCGCGACATCTCCGCTTTCGAGCAGGTTGCGAACGAGTGAAGAAGAAACTCGCTCGCCATCTTCGGGACAGACGTCGTCCATCACAACAACGTCGAAACCGAACTCTTCACCCAACTGTCGAAGCACATCAATTGTTCCTTCAGCCCCGTGGCCAAACCTGAAATCTTGACCGACAACAACAGCTTGCGCGCGCAAACCATTGACCAAGATGCGTTGAACGAATTCTCGCGCCGACAAGGCCGCAAGTTCTGCATTGAACTCGAGCAACACAAGGGCATCCACCCCTGTTGCTTCGATGAGCTCAATTCGCCGGGCAAGACCAGTGATGTCTTCTGGGGCATGCTCGGGGTTGAACAGCACAGCGGGGTGACGATCAAACGTAATCACCGCGGATGTTGCGTCGCGCTCGGTAGCGAGTTCGCGCGTCAGACGAATCATCTCGAGGTGACCGAGATGAACTCCATTGAACTTGCCGATGGTGACAACGCTCGGGCCGAAGGATGCCGGGAGCGCATCCATGCCTGTGAACGAAAGCACGCCTACTCGACCGACTTTCCGGTCTTGCGAAGC
>JBDKLU010000160.1:0-5722 GCA_039795475.1 Actinomycetota bacterium
TTGTCGACTTAGGTGTTAGTGATAAAGGTCGGAGCCAAGTAGAACGTCTTCACTGACTACACCCGTAGAAGACTCACAATCCCAGCAGTGGACGGGGGTTCAATTCCCCCCATCTCCACGACGAGAGATAGACGCGTGCGCAGCACGCGGAGGTCTCCACCATGAGTGAGTCACATCACACGCTGCTGTTTTCTCGGGGGAGAAATGACAAAAAGGGGAGCACGCTGGCTGGGCGTAGGCGTAGCTTTTGCGTTCGTTGTCGCGATGTACGCGACGGCTACACCGGCAGCCTTCGCGGCGACGGCCTCCCCAACAACGCTGCTCGACGCTCTGGTCGTCAGGGGAGAGACCCACAGTTCAACGTATGTGCGTTCAAAGTTTCGTCACTGGATAGATGCAGACGGTGATGGTTGTGATGCCCGTAAAGAAGTGCTCCAACGCGATAGCTCGCGCCGTATTGCGTGTCGATCTGCCACGGGAAAGTGGTACTCGCCCTACGACGGCAAAGTACTCACGCTCGCCAGTGGAATAGACATCGATCACATGGTGCCCTTGAAAGAGGCCTGGGAGTCGGGAGCGTGGAACTGGACGTCGGCTCAGCGTCAGACCTTTGCAAACGACCTCGGTTATACCTACTCACTCGTGGCAGCATCTGCGTCGTCTAATCGTTCGAAGGGCGACAAGGATCCGGACGATTGGATGCCGAGCCGGTCGAGTTTTCATTGCACGTACGTCAGCCGGTGGATTGCAGTGAAGTACCGGTGGCACCTCACGGTGGATTCGAGTGAGAAAAGCCAACTACGGTCGGTGTTGGCGTCCTGCTCAAGTGGACTCCAAGTGATTCTGCCCGCGCGCATTAATTCGGTAACGGAGCCTCCGGCCGGTTCGGGCGGAGGCTCGGGCGCCAACGATCCTCGCTATTCAACCTGTACTGCCGCGAAAGCAGCAGGCTATGGGCCCTATCGTCGCGGTGTTGACCCGGAATACGCCTGGTACACCGACCGCGACAACGACGGCATCGCCTGCGAGTAGGCGCGGGGCGGGGCTAATCGTCTCCGGTCACCGTGTGCGGGGTTGCCTTGAGTTGACTCCCTGGTGAGTGAAGTCGTATCGCGCGTTGTCTAGGTCAGGCCTTTCGGGTGCGAGCAAGCACCAACCCGGCTCCGAGAAGCGCAATCAGTGCCGCTGAAGCGGCCCACAGGGGAGACCCAGTACCGGTGTCGGCCAGTTCGCTTTCGGACCCTGATTCGGATGCGCCCTCAGCGAGATACTCCTGGTACTCAATTGTGGAAAATCGTTGAATTCCGAAGCCTTGGTGGCTTCCATCCACCGTGTATCCACCAGCGGCGAGGATTTGGCCGTCCGCCTGTATGGCGCCGACTTCGTAGTATCCGTTGAAACCGGCGGCAAATCCGCTCGTGCCAAACGAGCTCACGATGTTTCCATCAACGGTGAGCGCGCCCACGCGACCCGATACAACTCCACCCGTGTTTTGGTAGCCAAAAAGGTAGAAGTTTCCGTCGGGTGATTGAACCGCATCAAGTGCGACGTTCTCGTAGGCCGAGTCCGACGTCGCCTGAGTAGCTCCGGCGGTTCCGAAACTCGGATCGAGCGAGCCATCCGACGTTAGCTTGAGGGCAGTGAAGGCATGGTTTCCTGTTGATGCGAGCCGGCCGTCACCAAAAAGATAAATTGCCCCGCCGGACAAAATGAGCTTTCGTCCGTTGGCTTCGCCGGTGCCCACAGTGACAGTCGTTGATCCTGAGACGCCAAAAGAAGTATCCAAAGAACCCGTGGTCAAGAATCGCCAGACCTTGAAATCACCAGCATCGTTTCCTCCAACGACGATGCGCCCGGTGGTATCGATAGCCATGGACTCGGCTCGGGCATCGACTCCTGAAATGTTCGTGACGCCACCGGTGCCGAAGCTCGTGTCGGTGGATCCGGCGCTGTCAAGGCGCATAATCCACGAGTTGCTGAAGTCCGTGTATCGACCAGACACCAGCAGATCACCCGCGTCGGTGACTGTCAGTGCCCCGAATGTGGTGCGATCACCGCGGGGGTCAATCCAAATTCCAGCTGAGCCGAATGAGGTGTCCAAAGAACCGTCAGTGTTGAGGCGAACGATTGCAACTCGGTAGTCGGCGCCGAATTGATACTCGATGTCACCTCCGATGAGAATTTTGCCGTCGCTCTGCACGGTCATGCCACGGGGAACGTCGTGCCCGACTCCAATGTCGAGATTGACAATCCCGGAGGTTCCAAATGAAGCGTCAAGTGTTCCGTCTGTATTGAACCGGGCAGCGTAATAGTTCCATCCGTCGCTCCATCCCGGCGTGCTGTAATAACCCGACGTGATAATTTTGCCGTCGTCTTGAACAGCTATGCCTCGAATGGCATCGGATTCAGTTGCTGTAATTGTCGCAACCCCTCCGGATCCAAAAGAGGTGTCAATTGTTCCATCGGGTACAGCAGCTTCAGCAGATACTGGCAAAGCAACGATGAGCGCTAACGTGGCGGCTGCACTCGCCAGACCGGTTACGAATTTCATGGATTCCCCTCCGACAATGGGCTCATTGTTGCAGGAGAAAGGTGCAGCGCGCTAGTGAATTGACTTCATTCCGAACGGGATAGCTCTAGTCGGTCGCCGTGAAGTTCAGGCGCGCGGCCTCGCGCGTCAGAGCCATGGTGCTTGTGGCGATTGCAGGTCCGAGGCGTGGTAAATCGATGTGGTTGAGGTGACCGCTGATGGACATGGCAGCGATGGGCTTGCCGTCGTAGTCCAGAATCGGCGCTGCGGCGCATCCGACGTTCGCGGTCGATTCTTCGCGCTCGAATGCGACGCGGTTCTCCCGAATTTCGGCAAACTGCGCGCGCAGAACATCGGGGTTCGTAATCGTGCGCGGAGCAATCGCTTTCAGCGGGTGGGAGAGGATTTCGTCGACCACGTTGTCCGGAGAGAATGCAAGCAAGACCTTTCCGACGCCCGTCGCGTAAGCCGGGAGTCGACCCCCCACTCTCGATGGCAGCGGAGGAGTCAAGCTGCTGCGCAGAATCTGGATGTAGACGACCTCGTGCCCTTGAAGCACAGCGAGATGAACCGTCTGCCGGGTGGCATTTCGCAGTTCGACCATGCTCGGCAGTGTGAATTTTTTGAGGTCGCTAGGGCGAGTTGCGCGCTCACCCAGTTCGAACAGGCGCATACCCAGGCTCACTTTGGCGCCGTTGCGTTCGAGAAAACCCACCTCGATCAGTTCGGTGACGATGCGCGATGCGCTCGCCTTGGGAATGCCGCTTCGGCGGCCAATTTCTGACACGCTCAGGGCGCGATCCGAACCCTTGAATGCCGCCATAATGGCGGAAACACGCTGAATCATCGACCGATCGCCGGCGTCAGGAACGTCTCGCTCAGTGGAACGCATGCTATGAGTATGGCGACGGCGCTGAAACGATGTCAAACAAGCACTTCGTTGTTTCGTGCAGATTGGCCACCGATGACCGTAACCGACGTACCCTCGGCTGTTGACAGCCTGCTCGCGTGTGAAAGCAACCGCGTTTCACGCTCGCGCATCACCGAGGAGTGGGACGGACTCGACCTCGCCACCGCCTACACGGTGCAGCGCGAACTGGTCGCTGCCAAGATTGCGCGCCAGGGTGACGCCGTCATCGGCACCAAGCTCGGTTTGACTAGCGTCGCGAAGCAGCAGCGCATGGGAATTTCATCACCACTAACGGCCGTGCTGCTCAAGAGCTACGTGCTCAAGCAAGGCGCGCTTCTTCCGCTTGACCGGCTCATCCAGCCGCGTGTTGAACCCGAACTCGTGTTTACGATGAAGAAGAAGCTTCAGGGGCCTGGGGTAACCACCGAGGATGTGCTCGACGCGATCGACAAGGTTTACGCAGGGTTCGAGGTCATCGACTCCCGCTACCACGCCTACTCGTTCGCGCTGCCGGATGTGGTTTCAGACAACGCGTCGAGCGCGCTTTTCATCGTTGGTGAAGTCGGCATCGACGCGGCAAACATCGACCTGATCAACGAACACGTTGCCATCAGCAAGAACGATGAATTCGTTTATGAGGCAACCGGCGAGGCCGTGCAGGGTAATCCCGCTTACGCACTTGCACTCGCAGTGAATGAACTCGCAGAGCGAGGTCAGTTCGTCGATGCCGGCGAGATCGTGTTAACGGGGGGCATGACCGACGCCGTTCCGATTGGCCCCGGCGACACGATTAGCGCCGTTTTCTCGAACCTCGGCACGCTCAGCGTGACGGCAACCATCTAGCACCACACCAACGCAAGGAAGAACACATGGTTTACACCGCGAGCGACCTGAACAACCTGCCGGAGCCGGTCTACGACCTCGGGCACTTTGCATCCTTCGAACTTTTCTCACCGGTTGTCGACGAGACGCTCTGGTTCTTCAAAGACCTGCTCGGCATGGTCGAGACGCATCGCGAGGGCAACTCGGTGTACCTGCGTGGGTGGGAAGACCCCTACGGGCACTCGCTCAAGATCACCGAGCGCGACACCCCCGGCATGGGTTTTGCGGGCTGGAGAACAACCTCGAAGGCTGCGCTTGACCGTCGAGTGAAGGCAATCGAAGCGACTGGGTTGGGCAAAGGCTGGGTCGAGGGCGAAGTGGGCATGGGGCCGGCCTACGAGTTCGTCACGCCGGATGGCGCGCTGCAGCGCATCAACTGGGAGGTGGAGTACTACAAAGCGCCGCCGATTGACCAGACGCGCCTGATTAACCGTCCCCAGCGTCGTCCGCTGAACGGTGTGCCGATTCGCAAGCTCGACCACCTCAACATCTTTGCCAAGGACGTGACCGCCGATAAAGAATTCGCCGCCGAGGCCCTGGGCTTCAAGCTCAGCGAACACATCATGATTGGCGACATGGAAGCCGGTGCCTGGATGCGTTTGCACCACCGCACGCACGACGTTGCGTTCACCAAGGATGCAACGGGTGAGGGCGGCCGCCTTCACCACGTCGCTTTCTTCTACGGCAACTCGCGTCACCTCGAAGACGCGGCGGATGTGCTCAAAGACTTCGGCCTCGAGCTCGAAGCCGGCCCTGCTCGCCACGGAATCAGTCAGGCGCAGTTCCTCTACGTTTTCGAACCCGGCGGAAACCGCATCGAACTCGTCGGCGAAGCGAACTACACGATCGAAGACCCGTCTTGGGAGCCGGTCACCTGGTCGCTCGACACGCTCGACTCGGCCATCATCTGGATTGGCTCGCCGCTTCCACCTGAGTTCGACACCTACGGAACGCCGAATCACATCCCGACGAACTACCGCACCCCGAACGGCTACATCGCTTCCGAGGTTGCTACGCTCTTCGGACACGGCAAGTAAGGGGAATCCATGCCCATCATTCAAGCCACCATAATCGAGGGGCGATCTCCCGAGGCGCTGCGTGAGTTCATTCGCCAGCTCACCGATTCAGCGGTGAACGCACTCGGCGCTCCGGCCGAGACGGTGAAGGTCGTCGTGACCGAGGTCAAACCCACCCACTACGGCTCGGGAAATCACACCGTCGCAGAAAAGAACGCCGCGAAGGCAGCCAGCAATTAGCGCATCCCACTGGTAAATTTGATCCTTAGTAGGACATGTAAAAACGTGCTTGTCCGCTACGAAAGGTAAATATCAACATGGGATACACACGCCTCAAGGCGTTCGAGGAGACCGGTTACGTCGTCCTCGATTCGTATGACCAGT
>JBDKLU010000161.1:0-3243 GCA_039795475.1 Actinomycetota bacterium
CGGGTTCAGATCCACGTAGATGGCACCTGAATCAGCAATGAGCGCTGCGGTCTCTCGCGCCGTCTCTCGCGCCTGCATAGGAGAAGTGCGAGAGAGCACAACATCGGCGCCCGAAACAGCCTCAGCGAGCGACTCGGCAAGACTCACACCAGGCAGGCGACGCACGGATGCATCGAAGCCGATGACGTCTGCCCCCGCTTGGGCCAGTTCAACTGCAAGTAATTGAGCATCTTCGCCGAGGCCAAGAACGGTGATGCGCGGTGCGGGCGAGGTCATAGGTCGATTTTATCGGGAGCCCTCATCCAGCTCTTTCGAGATGGATGCTGCTGCCTGGGTCAACGTGGCGACGAGACGGTTCGTGTCGAGGCGGGCTAGGTGCACAATGACGCCGACGGCAGCCACGCACTTGCCGTTGCGCATGATGGGCACCGCGATTGATCCGCTGCCGGCGGTCATCTCTTGGCGAGTGATGGCATACCCACGAGCTCGAACCTCTGCGAGCTCGGCGCGCAGAGCATCCGGTTCAACAATCGACTGCGGCATGGGCTTGACCAAGGGTGTGGTCAAATAGCGCTCAATGGCTGCGGATGACTGGTACGCAAGAAGAACTTTGCCCACACCCGTGGTGTGCAGGGGAAGGTGTCCGCCGGCGCGACTAATGGTTGGGACGCTTCGCTCACCCACAAGGCGGTCGACGTAAAGCGCCTGGCCACGGTCGAGAACCGCGAGCGTGATGTTTTCACCAGTCTCTTCATAGAGGCGAGCCAGAGTGGGCAGCGCGCTTTCACGAAGACGATCACTCAGCGGTGCGTGCTGAGCGATGGTCCACAGCCTGGTGCCGACACGGAATTTGCGGTCGGATCCGCGGCTCAAGAATCCGCCGTCAACGAGCGTTGCCACAATGCGGTGGCAGGTCGACATAGGGAGCTTGGTGAGCTCGGCGATCTCGGTAAGAGTGAGGTCGTGGTGGGTGGGATCGAAGCATCCCAGGATCTCCATGGCGCGTTCGAGAAGCGCTGTGGGGGCACCGGTTTGAGCACGTGCTGGGCTCATGTTTGACCTCGATTTCAAAGTTTCATGCAATGGAAGTTTATCCTTGTTTGCCTTTCGCGCGCACGCATAAATAGAACTATCGCCACCAACGACGGCAGGCGAATCACTTCAAACAAAGGTTGAAAATGACCACCACACTCCGCACCCAGGTCGGCATCGTCGGCTCTGGCCCCGCAGGACTTCTGCTCGCCCACCTCTTGCAGCGCGCAGGTATCGACTCGATCGTGATTGACCCGCGCACCCGCGAGGACATCGAAGGCACCGTCAAGGCTGGAATTCTCGAAAGCCCCGCAGTTGACGTGCTCGTCGAGACGGGCGTTTCAACCCGCGCCCGTGTCGAGCCAATGAAGCACGATGGCATCGAATTCCACTTCGACGGCCAGGCTCACCGCTTCAACTTCCCCGCGCTCACTGGCAAGTCGGTGTACCTGTTCCCACAGCACGAAGTGCTCAAGGATCAGATTGCTGCGCGCATCCGTGACGGCGTCTCGCCCCTGTTCGGCTACAACGCCGAGAAGGTTATCGACGGCCCCAACGGCCCCATGATCGTTGGCAAGACCGTCGAGGGTGAAGCTTTCGAGATTCACGCTGACTTCGTCGTCGGCGCTGACGGATCTGCAAGCATCACGCGTGACTACGTCACCGGTAGCCGTCACAGTGGTTACTTCCGCGAGTACCCCTTCGGTTGGTACGGAATCCTCGTTGAGGCTCCGCCGAGCTCAGACGAACTCATCTACAGCCGCTCCGAGGATGGCTTCGTGCTCATCTCGACGCGCGACGAGCACATCCAGCGTATGTACTTCCAGTGCGACCCCAACATGGACGTCAACGCCGTCAACGACGACCAGATTTGGGACATCCTGCAGGCTGGCGTCACGAGCGAACTCAAGCGTGGCCCGATCTTCCGCAAGGACGTGCTCAAATTCCGCAGCTACGTACACAACAGCCTTCGCAAGAACCGCGTGCTTCTCGCCGGTGACGCTGCACACACTGTTCCTCCGACCGGCGCTAAGGGTCTCAACCTGGCTGTTTCCGACGTGCTGTGGGCAAACCGCGCACTCCGCGAGTTTTACCGCACCGGTTCCGAGGCATTGCTCGACACGTACCAGGAAGACGCCTACCAGCGCATCTGGAAGGCCGAGCACTACTCGTACATGATGACCAGCATGCTGCACATCGCACCGGACGCATCCGAGTTCGACAAGCAGCGCCAGATCGGTGAGCTGTACATGTACACCCAGTCCGAGGCCGGCCAGAAGTTCATCGCTGAAGGCTATGTCGGCTGGGAGTACGGTGCAGACGACTGGAAGTAGTCGCACGCCGCTCAAGATTCGAGGCGCTCATCTGAAAAAGGATGGGCGCCTCGCTCTTTAAGCAGTGCTGGCTACTCTTCTTCGCCGGCGAATTCGACGAGCTCGGATGCGCGGCGCAACAGTGCGACCAGCCACTTGATTGCTGGATCGTTCGTCTTTGACGGATGCCAGTGCGCGGCCTCAACGAGCGTGGGCGGCGAGAGCGGTGTCTCAACGACGCGAAGATTCAGGTGGTCTTTGTATTCGGTAGCAAGTCGCTCAGGAACGTATCCGACAAATGATGTCCCACTGACGACGAACGGAACGGGCAAGAATCCCTGCACCGAAATGGCGACTCGAGGCACGATTCCGGCTGAGGTAAACATGTCGTCCACGTGCGTGTGAATGAGTTCGCCAAAGTTGGAACGCACGTGACGCATCTCTTGCAGATCCTCGAGCGACAGCGAACCGTCTGCACCCCGCGGGTTCGATTTATCGACAATGCAGACGAATCGGTCACTAAAAAGCGACTGCTTCTTGCCAGGCACTCCCCGACCGGTGCCAGAAATAATCACGTCACGACGAAGCAGGTCGTTGGGCGAGACAACAGCGTCTGCCGGGAGCGAGTCGAACTCAACATGGATCCCGGGAGCCTCGACGGCCAGAAGCTCCAGCAAGACGCCAGTCATTTCCGCGAGCACATAATCGGACGCAGAAATGAAGAACGTGCGCGAGCTTGTCGCCGGCTCAAACGTTGGTGAAACCTCAAGTACTCGAGAAATCTCAATCATCGCGTCGTCGACGAGGGGTTCGAGCTCCTCGGCTTTGGGAGTGAGTTCAAACACTCGACCGTTACGCACGAGGATCGGGTCGTCAAACTGCTGGCGCAAACGCGCGA
>JBDKLU010000162.1:0-6825 GCA_039795475.1 Actinomycetota bacterium
CGACGATGTCGATGGACTCGATCACAACCGGCTCGATGGGGCGGTCACCCGCACCGGTCGGCGTGGTTGCAATCGCGTCCACAACTGCCTTGCTGGCGTCATCAGCGACGACACCGAAAACGGTGTGCTTGCCCCAAAGGTACTGAGTCGGAGCAACAGTGATGAAGAACTGAGAACCGTTGGTTCCCTTGCCACCGCGAACACCGGCGTTAGCCATCGCCAAAACGTAAGGCTCGTTAAAGGTGAGCTCTGCGTGAGGCTCGTCGTCGAAGTTGTAGCCGGGGCCACCAATGCCCTGACCGAGTGGGTCGCCGCCTTGAATCATGAAGCCGTTGATGACGCGGTGAAAGATTACGCCGTTGTAGAGGGGCGTGTTGACCATCTTCTCGCCGGTGCCGGGGTGCTCCCACTCGATAGAGCCGGTAGCCAGGCCCTCGAAGTTGGCAACGGTCTTAGGTGCGTGGTGACCGAACAGGTTGATGACGATGTCACCCTTGTTGGTGTGAATCGTGGCGACTGAAGTGTGTGTAGACATGGGTCAATCTTTTCACAGTCGCTTGTCATCCGCGCTCGTGCGAGTATGGATGTACAGGATTCATTCAACACAAAGGGGATTCCATGGCCCGCAAGAAGGTAGCCGAAGCAGATCGACTGCGCGCTGAAGCCGAGCGTTTGCTACGCGAGCAGCGCGAAGTGCTCGCGCACGCAGGATCTGTCGTTCGGGATGCAGGTCGTGAACTCGGTCGCTACGCACACGACGAGGCCTACCCCCGTGTCGCCGCCGGAACCCGTCACGCGGCATCGGCTGCTCGTCACAAGATCATTGACGAGGTTCTTCCCGGAGTGGCCAGCGTCATTGGCTCCACCCTTGCTGCAGTAGATACCGCTCGCGGTACCGCCGGCAAGAAGGGCGCCCAAGGATCGAAGGTTGCTGCTGCTGCCGTTGCGGCACTTGCCAAGAAGGCGCCCAAAAAGAGCGGTGCGGGCAAACTCATCGGACTCAGTGTTGTCGCCGTCGCTGCGCTCGGCGTGGGCTACGTGCTCTGGCAAACCTTCCGCGCTGATGACGAACTCTGGGTCGAAGAAGACGCCTAAAACCCCAGCCCTCGCATAGGGTTGAACACATGAGTGCGCGTCCGGATCACTTCGTTTCGCACATCCAAGGCCTTCGCGCCATCGCCGTTCTTCTGGTGGTTGTCTTCCACTTCTGGCCCGGCAGACTCACCGGTGGATATATCGGTGTTGACGTTTTCTTCGTCATCTCGGGATTCCTGATCACCGGTCAACTCGTTCGTGAACTTCAAGCTACGAACCGAATCGGGTTGCCAGAATTCTGGGCCAAGCGAGTGCGCCGACTCATGCCCGCGGCCGTGCTTGTCCTTGTCGTCAGTGCCCTTGCGACCGCATTTATCCTGCCCCTGTCGTACCTGGTGAGCTCCATCACCGACATTTCAACAAGCCTTCTCTACTTCGAGAACTGGCACCTCGTCATCAACTCGGCTGACTACCTCAACAGTGTTAACAGCACCATCGCCGAGCACTACTGGTCGCTCTCCGTTGAAGAACAGTTCTACGTGGTGTGGCCGCTGATTCTGCTTGGCGCCTTCGCCCTCGGCGGCAAGATTTTCACATCGCGGCAGCCCGAGGTCAAGCGTTGGCGACTGCTGTTTATTGTCGTTGTGCTCATCATCGTGGCCTCATTCATTGCCTCGATCATTTACACAAAGATCAACCCCGCCGCCGCCTACTTCGTACTCTTCACGCGCATGTGGGAATTTGGCGCCGGCGCACTGTTGGTCTTCTTACCGAAACTGCGTCCGCGTTCGTACTGGCTGAGTAACCTGCTCGCGCTACTCGGTCTGGCCATCCTCGCTTATGGCGGATACAAGCTCACCCAGGCCACACCCTTCCCCGGCTACTGGGCGCTCGTGCCGGTGATTGCCACCATGCTCATCATCGTAATCAAACCCGGTGGGCGCTGGTGGAACCTGGGCCGACTGCTTTCGATTCCGCCGCTGCGCTTTCTTGGTGACATCTCGTACTCCCTGTACCTGTGGCACTGGCCGCTCATCTTTGTTGCTCCGTTCATCATCGGTTGGGGCCTCGGCACCGCGAACCGCATTGCACTCTTCGTTGGGTGCTTCGTGCTCGCCTGGCTCACCAAGCGATTCGTCGAAGACCCGATGCGTCGCCTGCCTGCCCTCGTCAATCGCAAGCCTCGCTACACCTTCGGATGGATGGGCGTTACATTCGCCATCGTCGCTCTCCTCCTCGGTGGCATTTACGGTGTTCAGAACACCAAGTACGTCGCTGCCCAGGAACAACTGCAACAGGTGCAAGAGAATCCGCCGTTCTGCTTCGGCGCCGCAGTGGCAACCGGATGCTCGAACCCAGCTCTCGCGAACGTCATCATCCCCGACCCCGGGTTTGGTAACGCTGATGAACCCACCAACCCCGAATGCTTCGTGCAGTTGAACAACGACAAGCTCGCTCCCTGTAGCTTTGGTTCGACGTCCGCGAACGCACCTCGCATAGCCCTCGTCGGTGACTCCCACGGCTACCAATACCTGCCGGCGTTTGTTCGTCTTGCCAAAGCCAACGGATGGGCGCTGACCACCTACTTCAAAGGTGCCTGCCCCTGGACCACCGCAGAAGTGGGCGATCCCAACGATGGTGGCTTCACGGAATCCTGCACCTCCTACCGAGCCAAACTCGCCGCCGAACTGCAGAAGCAGAAATTTGATGTCATCGTGACTGCTGCATTTACCGGCACGCACTACATCGGCGACGACAGTGCGCCCGTCGTTGCTGACGCCTTCGCTCAAGCGTGGTCAACACAAAACGGTGGAGCAACCGTGATCGCCATCGCCGACAACCCCGACTTCCAAGATGACCCCAACAAATGCCTGCGCAGTAAGCCCGCGACAGATTGCACGCACCCCCGAGCTGATGCACTCGTCGCTGAGGATCCGCTCATGTTGGCTGCTTCGAAACTTTCGCTTGCCACGGTTGATATGCGCGACGTGTTCTGCGATTCAGAAGTCTGCTTCCCGGTTATTGGAGGAGCCGACGTGCTTCGAGACCAAGATCACCTCACGGCAACATTTGCCAACTCAATGGGCTTCGCGTTTACCGAGCGCATCAAGCAGGCACTAGCCGCCCGCTAATACTTGGCCGCAGTCTCGTTACTCGAGGTTGGCATCCGCCCACACGACGATGGCGTCGTAGTGGTATTTCCCTAGCCCGGACTGCACACCCTCGTAGGTGTCGCGATACGGTGACGGCAAAATGTACGACATTGCGAGCGACTTGTACGCCTCGCGAGTCGGCGTCCAGAACTGGCTTACAAATTCATAGTGCCTTGCAACGAGGGCCTGAACCGTCTCATCTCTCGCCGGGATGCCCTCTGCCATGGCAACTCGGAATTCTTCGGTTAGCTCACCAAAGACCTGAGTGAACTGCTGATTCTGTTCCTTCGTGTAATCGTTCTGGAACTGATCAGCGTGATTGTCGAAGCGCACGGCTCAAGTGTAGGGGGGAGATGGCTTGGTATGAGTGGAGCCTAGGAGTGGAGCCGTCGGAGTCCCCGATGCGAAGCGATGCTTCGCCTTGAATCGGGGGCCCAACAAACTCCTACGGAGTTCGATGCCCATACTTGGCGACACAAAACGAAAACCCCCACAAGGGGGGTTTTCGTTTTGTGGAGCCTAGGAGAATCGAACTCCTGACCTCCTGAATGCAAATCAGGCGCTCTACCAATTGAGCTAAGGCCCCGAAGGGTACATATGAAATTATATGCGTGGGGCTACCAGGACTTGAACCTGGGACCTCTTCATTATCAGTGAAGCGCTCTAACCACCTGAGCTATAGCCCCGTTAACCTGTATGAGCCTACCTGAGACTGGCCCTCAGATAAAAATCGAGGCGCCTACTTATCGCTGAAGCCCACCTTGATACCGCCGGTCATCTTGGCAATCACGTTGTAGATGACCGCCACGATGCCACCCATCACGGTTATGACAACCATGTTGAGCACACCGATGATTGCGGCAAACGCCACCGTCTGGCCGAACGAAAGCACGGTGTTCACATCGAACCCGTTGCCTCCGATCACGCTTCCGATGATGGCGTTAGCCGCTGAGAATAAGCCTGTCTGCACGAGAACCACGTGAAGGATTGCAGTGGCCACGACAATGACGACTGCTTGAACGATACCGACGAGGAACGACATTTTCATTGCCGAAACCCAGTCGATGTAAACCAAACGCAAACGTACGTGGGTTGCCCCAGCAACGTTTGTTTCCGAATCAGCCGTGAGCCATTTCGAAACTTTGCGTGGTTTCTTAGTCATCGCTTGATCCCTCGTCCGTTGTTACATCGGCAGTGGCTGTTTCGACTACCTCAGCCGCAGGTGCCTCGTCGGCTTGGCCCGCATCAACTTGGCCCTCTTGAGCTCCTGCGTCGAGGTCTCCTGCTTCGGCAAGATTTCGCTCCGAGTTCTTTGCGATGGCGAGAATCTTGTCGCCCTCTTCGAAGCGAGCGAAGACAACACCCATGGTGTCGCGACCCTTGGCCGGAACCTCGGCAACATCCGAGCGAACGACCTTGCCCGATTCGAGAACAACAAGAACTTCGTCTTCTTCTTCAACGATGAGTGCACCAGCCAAGTCTCCGCGATCTTCGCTGAGCTTAGCTACCTTGATTCCGAGGCCACCGCGGTTTTGCAAGCGGTACTGGTCGGCGCTTGTGCGCTTGGCGTATCCTCCCTCGGTGACCACAAAGACGAAACCGCTGTCGGTAACAACAGATGCGTCGAGCAGTTCATCTCCGTCGCGGAAGCGCATACCGGTCACACCTGAAGTCGAACGACCTGTGGGGCGAAGTGCCTCGTTGTTCGCACTGAAGCGGATGCTCATACCCTTGCGCGAAACCAGGAGAACATCGGCGTCGTCGTCTACGAGCATCGCCTTGATCAGGTCGTCGCCTTCACGCAGGTTGATGGCGATGATGCCACCGGTGCGGTTGGTGTCGTATGAGGCAAGTTCAGTCTTCTTGACCAGACCGTTGCGAGTTGCCAACACAAGGTACTTGGCAGCTTCGTAATCGGGGATGTCTAGAATCTGGGTCACGGACTCATCGGGTGCCAGCGCGAGCAGGTTCGCGATGTGCTGACCCTTCGAGTCACGGCCCGATTCGAGAACCTTGTATGCCTTCGAACGGTATACGCGACCCGTGTTGGTGAAGAACAACAACCAGTGGTGTGTCGTGGTGACGAAGAAGTGCTCGACGATGTCGTCGGCGCGCAGTTGCGCTCCCTTGACACCCTTACCGCCGCGGTGCTGGGTGCGGTAGTTATCGATTCGGGTGCGCTTGATGTATCCGCCGCGAGTGACGGTGATGACCATCTCTTCTTCGGGGATGAGGTCTTCCATCTCCATGTCGCCGCCGTGGCCGTACATGATTTCAGAACGACGGTCGTCGCCGTACTTGTCGACGATCTCGGTGAGCTCTTCGCTGACGATCGAGCGCTGTCGGATTGGGTCAGCCAGAATCGCGGTGAAGTCTTCGATCTGCGACTGCAGTTCGGCGGCCTCATCGATGATCTTCTGGCGTTCGAGTGCTGCCAGTCGGCGAAGTTGAAGCTCGAGGATGGCGCGGGCCTGAAGCTCGTCGATGTTGAGCAGCGACATCAGGCCGTCGCGAGCATCTTCGACGCTCTGACTCTTGCGAATGAGGGCGATGACTTCGTCGAGGGCATCGAGTGCGGCAAGGTAGCCGCGCAAGATGTGCATACGCTCTTCTGCCTTGCGCAGACGGTACGTGGTGCGACGAACGATGACATCAATCTGGTGGTCAACCCACGCGGTGATGAAGCCGTCGAGTGCCAGTGTGCGCGGAACACCATCAACGATGGCGAGCATGTTCGCGCCGAAGTTCTCTTGCAGCTGGGTCTTCTTGAACAGGTTATTCAGAACGACCTGAGCCACGGCATCACGCTTGAGCACGATGACCAGACGCTGACCGGTGCGACCAGAGGTTTCATCTCGGATGTCTGCGATGCCGGTGATCGAGCCATCTTTGACGAGCTCAGCGATCTTGATCGCGAGGTTGTCGGGGTTGACTTGGTATGGCAGTTCTGTCACAACCAGGCAGGTGCGACCCTGAATCTCTTCGACGTCGACGACGGCACGCATCGTGATCGAACCTCGACCGGTGCGGTAGGCGTCTTGAATGCCGCGAGTTCCCAGAATCTGGGCACCGGTGGGGAAGTCAGGCCCCTTGATGCGCTGCATCAGCGCTTCGAGAAGCTCTTCACGGTTTGCATCGGGGTTTGCCAGCGCCCACAGTGCGCCGTCGGCAACCTCGCGCAGGTTGTGCGGAGGAATGTTGGTGGCCATACCAACAGCGATACCTACCGAACCGTTGACCAGCAGGTTGGGGAAGCGCGCCGGCAGGATGGTTGGCTCTTGGGTGCGGCCGTCGTAGTTGTCTTGGAAGTCGACGGTTTCTTCGTCAATGTCGCGAACCATCTCGAGAGCCAGCGGAGCCATTTTGGTTTCGGTGTATCGCGGCGCAGCTGCGCCGTCGTTTCCGGGTGAACCAAAGTTTCCTTGACCGAGGGCTAGCGGGTAACGCAGCGACCAGGGCTGAACCAATCGCACGAGTGCGTCGTAGATCGCCGAGTCACCGTGCGGGTGGAACTGACCCATGACGTCACCGACAACACGGGCACACTTGCTGAACGCCTTGTCGGGGCGGTATCCACCGTCGTACATCGCGTAGATGACGCGGCGGTGTACGGGCTTGAGTCCGTCTCGTACTTCGG
>JBDKLU010000163.1:0-4018 GCA_039795475.1 Actinomycetota bacterium
GCCGTTGTCGACGATGTCTGGACACGCTGACGCGTCACAGATCATTGATTGGATGCGCACCGCGCCCACCGCGCCCAAGCAGGTCTTCGTCACCCACGGTGAGCCCGGCTCAGCCGACGCCCTGCGCTTTCGCATTCAGGACGAGCTGCACTGGCCCGTGCGTGTTCCCGCCGACGGCGAGACGGTCGAGCTTTAGTTGTCGCTCATCCGTGTGGTCGCCGCAGTCATCACAGATGACGAAGGGCGCGTGCTGGCCTGTCGCCGAGCTCCCCACAAATCCCTCGCGGGATCGTGGGAGTTTCCTGGTGGCAAGGTTGAGCCGGGCGAATCGGATGCGGATGCCCTTGTCCGTGAGATACAAGAGGAACTCGGCGTGCAGATCGAAGTTGGCGACTACCTTGCCACTTCGGTAAATAAGGCCGGAGACCTTGACATCGAGCTACTCGCTTTTCGTGCGACGTTGCGCAAGGGCCAAGTCAAAGGCAGCTCTGATCACGACAGGTTTCTCTGGCTATCAGCCAATGACCTCCACTCGGTCGACTGGGCACCAGCCGATGTTTTGTTTGTAGAGATGCTCAGTAGCTAATGAGCGACAGTGCTGGCTTCTAGGTAAACCTGCTGTGGCATCGGTCGTGCGAGCTCCCATGTGATGCTCATTGGACGTTCTCCGACGTGGTTGACGTAAGACACGTTGCCCAGGCACGTGTATGTGCTCGTAATTCCGTTGTCGGCACGCGTTGAGCGCGTGAAGAGCACAATGTTTGAGTGGTTGTCAGCATGATGAATGTATCGCTGCCCTGTTGAGCTGCTCGCACGGGTGGAGTTCTGCGACTCCCAGTGAAACATCTTCTCGTTCAAGGCGTAGTCCCGATACATCGTTGTCGGAGAAAACGCTCTGTCTGTCTTGTTAAGTGTTACAAAAAGGGCATCAGTTTTCGTTGACTCACACCAGGCCACACCGGCGACGTGAGACGTCGGGTTACTGGCATAACCGAGTCCTACAAGTGCTTCAGAACGAGTGTAGGAAGCGTGTGAGCGAAGTGGGCTTCCGGCGAGGTCGCTAGAAAGCGGCAGCGCAAGACGCCGTGATTTGTCTTCGCTAATGGCCAGAATCTCAATTATCTCGGACGAGACCTCGGCATCTTTTCTAACCTCAGTCAAGATTTCGATGAAGTCATTGGGATTTGAATCGCTCAGGTTCGAAGCCAACATCTTTGCAAACACAGTTTCAAAGGCAGAGAGGCTCTCAATGGCTGGCCCAGCTTTGGACACCAGATTTCGGTAAACCTCTGCCCGCTCGGAGTCGTTCACGTGAATCAGAGACTTCATGCGCTTAAGTAGTCGGTCTCGAGCTTTAGCGTCAGCAGCGGGGAAGGCAAGGCCCATATCTTCCCGAACCTGGGTCCAAGTGAACTTGCTGTAAAACTCGTTCAACGATTGACCGCTTCGCTCGAGCTACAAAGACAATGACGGCTTCTCGCCTGCCTCGAAGTATGTTGCCACGTCTTCGGGAATGTTCTTCTTGCTGAGCTTGAGCTGTTGTTTTACGTTTTGGAGAATAGCTTCTTGAGCGACTCGGTCGAGAACGATTTGAGTCCCCGCGGGCAGGAACGGAAATCCTTGCTCAATGTCCTGGACGAGTTTTGATCTACTTGTGCCTGCCATCGCACGAAGTACATTCTCAAATTTGAATTCTTTGCGCTGGAAGCCGATGAAATCTAGGACTGTCAAAACCGATTTTTGAGGCGCACGCCTAAGTCCGCGACCAAGCTGCTGCAAAAATATTGTCGAACTCTGCGTTGGTCGGAGCATGAGAATTGTGTCCACTTGAGGGATATCAAGTCCCTCGTTAAAGACGTCAACCGTGAACAAGCAGCGCACTTCACCCCTGCGGAGTGCGGTCAGGCTTTCCTGGCGATCTTCTTTCGAAGTATCACCAATCACTAGTCGTGAAGGAATGTTCATTGCGTTGAACTGCTCCGTCATAAACCGGGCATGTTCGACGGAAGCGCAAAAGCCCAATGCTCGCATGTCCGCGACAGAAGTTACTTTCTCACTGAGAGCCTTACCGATGATTCCTGCGCGAAGTAGACCTGCTTCACCGGTGTAAATCTCATTAAGCGCGGATATTTCGTATGCGCCTTTTCTTGAATTCCACTCGGCCCCGGAAAGATCAGTGTTGTCACTTATTCCGAAGTAGTGAAACGGCACAAGTAGGTCCGCATCGAGTGCGTCCCAAAGTCGAATCTCGGCCGCAGCTCGCCCATCGAAGTAGGCGTCCTTCACATCGACGTTGTCTCCGCGCTCTGGAGTCGCTGTGAGGCCGAGCAGTTCTTTCGGCTTGAAGTAATCCAGAACAGCCCGGTATGTCGGCGCCTCCGCGTGGTGAAATTCGTCGATGACAACAACATCAAAAGCATCTGGTGAATACGATTCCAGCGCCCCGGCAGTCAGCGACTGAATGCTCGCGAAAACATGCTTGTTCTCCGAGGGCTTTTGGCCATCGACAAGAAGCTCACCAAAGGTGCCGTCGGAAAGTACGGCTCGATATGTCTTGAGTGATTGCTGGAGGATTTCTTTTCTATGTGCCACAAAAAGCAGACGGGGATACTTACCTAAGTCAACGAATAGGCGCTCGTAGTCCAAGGCGGCAATCACGGTTTTTCCCGTTCCAGTTGCTGCGATCACCAGATTTCGGTGGCGATTGTGCTCATGACGCTCGGCGGCAAGTGCCTCGAGGATCTGTTCCTGATGCGCATAAGGCCGGACCTGAAAACCAGTGAATTCGATTTCATCTACCGCTTTGTCGTAATTAGCGCTTTGTCTCAACGCATCTTTGAGCTTGTCTCCGTCTTTTTCTGGGTCGTAGACCTGAAAGTCCTCGAGATTCCAATAACTCTCAAAAGTTGACTCGAACTTACGCATGAGATTAGGCGTCTCAGCTTCAGAAATTCGAACGTTCCACTCGAGGCCATCAATAAGAGCGGCATGAGACAGGTTGCTACTGCCAACGTAGGCAGTGTTTAGTCCCGAGTGACGCTTGAACATCCATGCTTTTGCATGAAGTCTTGTCGAGTTGGTTTCGTAGTTTATTTTGACAACTGCACCAAAGCGTCGGACAAGCTCGTCCAAGGCGCGCTTTTCTGTGGCACCAATGTACGTCGTGGTTAGTACTCGTAAGCGAACCCCTCGTTCCTTCAGGCGCAGTAACTCGGCTTCGATCGTTCGCAAACCCGTCCAGCGAATGAAAGCACTAAGTAAGTCAACAGATTCAGCGGTAGCAAGTTCTGCCTTGACCTCAGCACCAAGACTTGGTTCGCCGTGAGCGTTTGTAAGGAGTACCGGTGCCGTGAGCCCAGACTCGGGACGCAAGGAAGCGGTCGAATTCGGCGCTGTGATTTCCAATAGTTGCTCAGGCTTCACGCCTGGTAAATTCTCTTCGCTTTTCCCGAGGTAGCCCAGAATATCGTTTGCCTTGGCGAGCTGTGCTTCTGCGTCAAGGCCTTCGAGGGCGCGTTGCACAATCCCAGATACATGCTTCGCGAGAGCTTGGGGCGCTTCGGCCGGATCAAGGTACTCGGAGATGACTTGATCCTGTGGAAGCTGTGACAATGAGGCGAGAACTTCTTCGGTGATCAAACGCTCGTAGACGCCTTCGCTTAGGTCACCATTGCCTGGACTAGATTTCCCCATTTGTCCAGGCTAAAGGTACGCAACGACATCGAAGACAAATCTTCGGCCATTCGGCTACTAAAGCGTCGCGAGCAGCGCCTTCATCTGCGCGATCTGTGCGGTCTGGCTCGAGACGATGGCCTTGCCAAGCTGAGTGGTGCTGGGATTATCTGACGTCTTGAGCATCGAAACCATGGCAATCGCGCCCTCGTGGTGGCCAATCATGCCCTCGAGGTACAGCTTGTCGAAGGCCGGGCCCCTCGCGTTCTCGAGTTCGGTCATCTGAGCATCCGACAGCACACCGCCACCCATGGAGTGCATCATGTCGGCCGATGCCGTGGTGGGC
>JBDKLU010000164.1:0-12959 GCA_039795475.1 Actinomycetota bacterium
AGCCGGCACTGCTCCCCACACCAGCAGGAGAAACCGACATCCTCACCGTCGACAAAATGCAAGAAATTCTCGAAGCTGCCATCGAGGGTATGGCTCGTGGCGTGTATTCCACGGCCGTGTACACGCGAGAAGTAGCTGGTGACTACAACAGCGGCTGGACCAACCGCATCCACACCATCCGGGCGGTGAGCTCATAATGCCTCGCTACTCCGCCATCGACATCGCTCGCGCGATCAGTACCCCTCGGCAGCCCAAACCAGACCCCACACCCGAACAAATCGCGGTAATCGAATCACCCTTCAGTGAATCCTCGCTCGTCATCGCGGGCGCTGGCAGTGGCAAGACCACCACCATGGCAGACAGAGTTGTGTACCTCGTCGTCAACGACCTCGTGCGGGTCGACCAAATTTTGGGCATGACCTTCACCAGAAAGGCAGCCGGCGAACTTGCCAAAAAAGTTCGTGAAATGCTTGATCGCGCCGTGGCAAGCCCCGCGCTCGACATTCCTCACGTGCAGCCAGAAGACGTCTACGGCGCGAGCATCACCACATATAACGCCTTTGCCAACCGCATCTTCACCGACTACGCACACCTGCTTGGCCGAAACCCCGATTCGTCTGTCATCTCCGAAGCAACTGCTTGGCAGATTGCTCGCAATATTGCCGCAGCTTCGGCTTCCGAACAGATCTCCGACCTCGACCAGCGACTCGACGACATCACCGAAGCGTTGTTGCGGGCAGCCCGCGGTCTCAAAGACAACCTGCGCACCACGCAAGATTTGCGAGACTTCGCGCAAGCTTTCCTGAAAGCTGTGCCTGAAGGCATGCTCATCGAAGATAAGCCCACCAAGAAATACACCGACCAAAAAGTGTTCCTTGCCTCGCGAAAAGCGGCCATGCAACAGCTGGTCTTGGCAGACCTCGTAGACGAATACGAACGCGTCAAACGCGAACGCAAACTCATCGAATTCAGCGACCAGATGGAACTCGCCTCACGCCTCGTTGACAAGCAGGTTGTGGCCGAAACTATCCGCAACCAATACAAGGTCGTACTCCTCGACGAATACCAAGACACGTCGAGCGTTCAGATTGCGTTCCTCTCCGGGTTGTTTACCGGCACGCCCGTCATGGCAGTCGGCGACCCCAAACAAGCCATTTACGGATGGCGTGGGGCGAGCGCATCCAGCATGAACATCACCGCGTTCTTCGAGGGCTACGCACCCAAGCAAGAGCGCCGACAGGTCTACCCGCTCTCGTACAGCTGGCGAAACCCTGAAATCGTTTTGCGTGGTGCCAATTGCGTAGCAGCACCGCTCGACGAGAAGCCCTTGGTCGCTCCCGGCGACACCCTCCAATTTGAGGCTTTGCCTCTCAAAGCAGGTGTCGAATCCAAACCTGGATCATGCACCGTCGACTACTTCGAAACCATCGACGACGAGGCCGAGGCCGTCGCAGCGTGGTTCAGCGACCGCATCGCAGGATGGTCGAGCACACCAGGGAATGACAAAAAACCAACGGCTGCACTACTGAGCCGACGCATCGCCGACCTTGAAATTTTCAAACGAGAACTCGACAAACTCGATGTTCCCTATCGCGTGGTCGGCCTCGGCGGGCTGCTCATCGACCCGCTCATCGTCGACCTCGTATGCACGCTTCGAGTGATGCACTTTGCTGCGGCCGACTCCGAACTCATTCGCCTCCTGGCAGGACCACGCTGGCAGATTGCTCCGCGTGACCTGCGCGGTCTCAAAAAGACCGCAGAATGGCTGGCCAAGCACGACGAAAAACATCAAAAGCTCTCCGACGAATTACGTCAGAAACTGCGCGACTCCATCGCCAGCGAAGACAGCGAAAGCCTCGTTGACGCACTCGACTTCATTGCTAGTCGTAGCGATAAAAACCACGGTGCCCTGAGCAGCCTCAGCGACGAAGGCTTTGTACGCCTGCGAGAAGCCGGCAAGCAGTTCCAAAAACTACGTCGCTACGTTGGCTTCGACCTGCACGAACTCGTCACGATCGTCCTGCAAGAAACCAACCTCGACATCGAGGCAGAAGCCAACGAAACGCTTCCCGCCAGCCAACCAGTACTTGCCGGCTTCATGGAAGCCATCGACTCGTACGTCAGCAGCGAAACAGGAGCAACCCTCGGTGGGTTCCTTGGCTGGCTCGAACAAGCCGAAGCTCGCGACAAAATGAGCCCCGCAAGCGAAAGTGTCAACGAGCCCGGAGTCGTTCACCTCATGACCATCCACGGCGCCAAAGGTCTCGAGTGGGATCTCGTCGCGGTGCCACGCCAGTTCCAGCCCGATAAAGGCACCATCACTGGCAAGGCAGAGACATGGATGAAATTTGGCGTCATCCCCGACGACCTCCGCCAAGACAAAGCTGATCTGCTGCCACATTTTGCGTGGAGAAACCAAGAATCCCAGGTCACCCTCGAAGCTTCATTTGACGAATACAAAAACGGTGCACGAGAGCGTTACCTCGCTGAAGATCGCCGACTGGCGTACGTGGCCATCACGCGAGCAGCTCACGATGTTTATCTGACCGGAGCAATCTGGGACACGCGAGCAACTCCCGCCGGGCCCAACTCATACCTGCAAGAAATCGTCTCCGTCGTGCCACAGCTCAATGCACTTCCCGAAGAGCTGCCTGAAAAGGCTGACAAGCCCGAAAACGTGGGACTACAAAGCGCTACATGGCCACTGCCTGCTCTTGACAAGCGTGAATCGGTCGTTCGTGTGGCAGCGCAACTCGTCGCGTCTGCAGGGCCAGGCGATCTCACGGCGATGGATGCAACAATTGCGCGCGATATCGAATTACTTCTCGCCGAACGCGCCAATGCGCTGAAGCCTGAGCTCATGGCATTGCCCAAACGTATCCCTGCCTCACGCTTCAAAGACTTCGTTGAAAAGCCCGACGGTGAAGTTGAGCGCCTACGGCGACCGGTGCCCACCGAGCCGTACCGCGCCACCATGCTCGGCACGGTATTCCACGCATGGGTCGAAAAACGCGGCAAAGCTGCCGAACCACTGCACGGCATCGACTACCTCGACACCGACACCATGGAGGTCGACGGACTCGAAGATCTAAACGCGATTGACGAAGCCAAACTCGCACAGTTGCAAGCCACCTTCGAGAAATCAGAGTGGGGCAAACTCGATGCCTATGCCGTCGAACTCGAAATCCAGCTGCCGCTCGGGCCCAACATCGTCATCTGCAAAATCGACGCCATTTACAAGCACGTCACAGGAGAGGGCGACAACGCGACCGTGCGCTACGACATTGTCGACTGGAAAACCGGAAAGTCTCCCTCCGGTGCCCGCGACCTAGAAGTTCGCCAGTTGCAGCTTGCGCTGTACCGACTCGCATTCGCCAAATACATGGGCGTGCCACTCGAAGACGTCGATGTCGCGTTCTACTTCGTCGCCGACGACAACGTCATTCGACCAGAGCGCGTCTACGACGAACAAGAACTCGTCGAGCTATGGTCGACGATCTACTAAACAGCCCCAGGCGCAAAAGTGGGCGTCGAGTTAGGCGTCGTCGCTGAAACGCGGAGCCTCGCGCTCTGGCAGCGGGTTACCGTACTCGTCAACGCGAGGAGCCAGCAGGGGAGCCGGTGCGGTCTCAACATCGTCCTGAGACATCGGTTCGTCAGCGAAAGAATCGTCAGCAACAGCCTCAGGCGATACGAACCCAGGAATGCTTGATTCCGGAGCGATCCAGTGAGCGTGCTCCTGCGAGTGCTCCTGCGGAGTTTCGAAAGCTTCGACCGGCTCGATGGTTTCGACGACCTCAACCACCTCAACGACACCGTCGGTGGTTTCGACGACCTCAACCACCTCCAGTACTTCCATGGTTTCGGCGAGGTTCGGCTCAACATCCGGGGTGGCTGAGAGTAGCGACTCAACCTCGGTCACATCGAGAACGACTGGCTCGGCCTGACCGACAGTGTTGACGCCCTCATCGCGAACCGTGTCAACGAGACGGTCGAGCATTGCCACGGCATCATCCACGATGTCTTGGCGGTCGAGCTCCAGACCGTGAACCAGCCAGCGAACAAGCTCGAGCTCCGAATAGAGCATGGCGCGCTCGTGAACCTTGGGGTCAACGGCCGACTGGCGAACATCCGCATACGACTCAAACGCTTGGGTCTGCGAAGCAGGGTCGAGACTGATCATCCAGTGCAGGTCCCACGCGGGGTCGCCCACGCGCAGCGAGCCCCAGCCAAGAACGGCGCTCACGGAATCTTCGCCAATGACAAAACGGTCAACGCCGAGAGCGCCGTGGATGACCGTGGGCTCGAACTGCCACAGCGAGTCGTCCGATACGGCCTGACTCCAACGCTCGAGCAGGGCAGCGGGCAGCAGGCCAGACGAGCGTCCGCGGTCGACGAGTTCAGCGGTTTGGCGCTGAGTCTCGAGGGCGGAAAAAACGGGCAGGCCAGCTTCTGCAACGAAACCGGTTGGCAGCTGGTGAATCGAACCGATAGCGCGACCAACCAAGACCGCCAGCGAAAGGTTGTCTTCAAAATCGCGGAGCGAAATCACATTTCCGGGCAGGTAGTTGAAAACGACGCAGAAGGTTTTGGCTACGGGGGCGCGACCAATAACAGTGGGCACTTCAAAGATCAGACGCGAGCGAACGCCCTGGGTCATCGCGGTGAGGGCAACCACTTGATTGATGAGGTCATTATGCGACGTGACAGAGGTGGGAGTGCGAACCAAGTAGGTCTCACCACCGCGCTGTGCGACGAGGGCAGTATCGAATTCTCCGTGCGATCCCGTGCTCAGCGTCTGTGCTGCGGTCGGCTCAAAACCGGGGACTGCGGCTGAAGCGAGCGCCGCTAAAGTGAGATGTGATCTGCCCATGAATCAAGGCTAGGTCGCGACAGGGGGTATGCCCCCGAACGCCACGCACTGGCTGAGTGCTTACAGATACTGGTGGATGATGTCTCAAGAGTTTCGCGCCCGACTGGCTTTGTCGCGCGAGCACATCGACCGCGATGCTGTCTCGCGCACCTCGGCCGAACTTCTCGGTGGCCTGCGGGTAGATGAAAGCACGCGCATCCTGCTGATTCGAGGCGGGAAAGCTGCCGCCAGCGAGGTCTCTCCAGGTGAGTTCGACCTGCGTTTCTTTGGTGGCCAGGATGTTTCCTCAGATGCCGAACTGGTCTACCTCGGCCGCGATCTCGATGACTCGTCGGCCTACCTCGCGGCTTTCGTCGAGAGCGATGGCGTTTTGACCGGAGCAGCTGCCGGCTTGAGCGACGACGATTTTCATGACCTGCGCGTGATCGGCACTGCACTGAGTGCGCGAGATTCCGGACTGTTTACGCAAGCACTCGCACTGTTCAACTGGCACACCGCTCATGCTCACTCGCCCAAGAATGGCTCGCAGACGGTGGCCGAAGACGGCGGATGGGTGCGACGCAGCCTCGAAGACGACTCTCAGGTCTTTCCTCGCACCGACCCTGCAGTCATTGTCGTGGTCACAGACCACGGTGACCGACTCTTGCTCGGAAACAACGCCATGTGGGAAGCAAACCGCTACTCGCTTCTCGCCGGATATGTCGAACCGGGCGAATCGCTCGAGTCGGCGGTTGTGCGCGAGGTGTTCGAGGAGAGCGGGTTGCGCGTCGTCGATCCTGTGTATCTGGGGTCGCAGCCATGGCCGTTCCCGGCATCCATCATGTTGGGATTCCGCGCAAAGCTCGCACCGGGGGAGAGCCCCGAGAATCACACAGCCGATGGCGAAGAGATTCTTTCGCTGCGCTGGTTCACTCGCGATGAGCTCAAGGCGTCACTCGATGAGATCAAACTGCCCGGCCGAGTGTCGATTGCTCGCGCTCTCATTGAGGAGTGGCTGGGGGAGAGTCTCGATCAGGATGCTGGTTGGACTGGTCGTAAATGACAAAACTTCCCAAGAGTGCCGAGGAGATTCTCGACGCGCTCGATGACGAGCAGCGTGTGGTGGCTGAGACCACTCGCGGTCCGGTGCGCGTGCTCGCTGGCGCCGGAACCGGTAAGACTCGTGCCATTACTCACCGAATCGCATACGGAGTCGCCACCGGTGTGTACACGCCCGACAAAGTCTTGGCGCTCACCTTCACGAATCGTGCTGCAGGTGAAATGCGCACTCGTTTGCGTCAGCTCGGCACCGGAAATGTTGCCGCTCACACTTTTCACGCCAGCGCACTGCGCCAAATCGGTCACTTCTGGCCACAGCTGACCGGTTCGAGCGCCCCTCAGGTCATCGAGGGAAAGGCCCGCATTCTGGGCGAGGTTTCTCGCGCCTGCGGTCTGAAAGCTGACACGGCAACCCTGCGTGATCTTGCGGCCGAGATCGAATGGCGCAAAACAAGCAACCTTTCGCTTGAGCAGTACGCCATCAAGGCTCACTCGCGTGTTCTGCCGGCGGGCCTGAGCGTCGACGATGTGTTGCGTGTGAGCGAGGCCTACGAAAAACTCAAAGACGACCGCGCCCAGATCGACTGGGATGATGTGCTGCTGCTGTGTGCAGGCATGCTCGAATCTGAGCGAGCCGCACTCATGGAGGTGCGCGACCGCTACAGGTTCTTCGTTGTAGACGAGTACCAAGACGTCTCGCCTCTCCAACAGCACCTGCTCGATTTGTGGTTGGGGGAGCGTCAAGAACTCTGTGTTGTCGGCGATGCGAGCCAGACCATTTACTCGTTCACGGGCGCGACGAGCAACTACCTGCTGCACTTCACTGACCGTTTTCCGCAGGCTCAGACAGTCGAACTAGACCAGAGCTATCGATCGACGGGTGCGATTGTCGCGACGGCGAACACCTTGATGCGTGAGCGTGCCGGCGCACTCGAGTTGCACTCCACCCGTGAGCAGGGCGTGCAGCCGACAGTCACCGCGTACCCCACGGAGTCGGCCGAAGCACGCGGTGTCGCCGCGAGCATTGCCGAAGATATCGCGCGCGGTGCCAAGCCAGAAGACATCGCGATTCTCTACCGCACGAACGCGCAGTCGGCAGCTCTCGAGCAGGCCCTGGCCGATGTGGGCGTGAGTTACCACGTGCACGGTTCCACGAGGTTCTATGACCGCCCCGAGGTCAAGCAAGCGATCATGGCTCTGCGCGGAGCATCCGTTGTCACTCGTGATGTTCCGCTATTTCAGCAGGTCAGCGACGTGTTGCGCGAGCTCGGCTGGACGCAGGATGCCCCCGAAGGCGTGGGCGCGGTGCGTGCAAAGTGGGAGGCACTGAACGCGATCATGTCGCTCGCCGATCAGGCACCGGAATCGACGACGTTCCGAGAGTTCACCACTGATTTGCTCGCTCGCCAGGAGGCGAAACACGAGCCCACCATGCACGCGGTCACGCTCTCGTCGATCCACACGGCGAAAGGTTTGGAGTGGCCGACTGTCTACATCGTTGGCATGACCGAGGGCCTGTTGCCGATTAGTTACGCCAGGTCTCTGGATGCCGTGGCAGAGGAGCGTCGACTGTTGTACGTGGCGATGACTCGCGCCGAGTCGCAGCTTCACCTGTCGTGGGCGGGACAGTCGGGTGCTCACGCTAAGCCGCAGCAGGCTTCTCGCTTCCTGGAAGAACTCGGCACGAGCATCTCGAACAGGTCGAAGTCGACTCACTTGTCCACAAGCCTGTAGTCGCGTCGAGTTCGAGAACTTCACCGGCCGCGAGGCCCAAGCCATCGCCCCGGCTGGCCTGAATAACTCGCGCAACAACGGTTGCCAGCTCGGTGCTGACCAGCGCTGTCTCGCCGCCACAGGGTTTGCCGTGGAGCTGTGCCAGCATGGCTGCCCGTGACGAGTCAGCATCGAGGGCATTCATCTCAACACAACTCAGACATGGTCCGGTATCGGGGCGCACGAGCGGCCCGACTCGAGAAACAGTGTCGCCAAGCACCACGCTCAGGTGCGGAATGTCTCGCCGCAACCACACGCCACATCGAGCATTCGTGACCGCGTATGTGTCGACTAGCACCGCGAAGTCGGGTCGCCATTCCGGATTCACCTCCGAGGCTTTTTCAGCCCGCGCACGCGCAGTGCGAGAAATACGACGATCGACAGACATGCGCTCGTGTTTGATTCCCGCTGCGTTCGCAAACCGCGCATCACAAAAAGTGCCGAGCAGGCGAAGTATGGCCTCAGCACTCGGTCCGTGACCGTCGACGGCAACGCGCAAGCGAGCTGGCGGCCGATCGTTCGTGAAAGCGGGCTTCAAGACAGCTGCAAATGCATCGCACTCATCACGGGTCAGACCGAGAGTTGCACCGAGCCCGTATAGCGCCAAAGTGTTCGACCCTGCACGCAGGGCAACGAGCAAATGCTCCTGGGCTGGCGTCAGTTTGGCGGTAACAACAGAAGTCGGAAAGCCAATTTGAACCGTGTCTGGGGTTCGCCAGACCAGCGAAAGCGAGGGGTCGATGCGCATCATTTGCGCAGTGTCACCCGAGACGCAGATTAGTCGCGCGGGTCGTCCACAGGGTGGTCGCTAGAACCGTCGCCAGAGTCTTCGGCCGGACCGTCACCGAACGACTTGCCGTCGAGTAAATCTTGCAGCGCACGATCCATATCGTCTGGTTCGGGCGCGATTCCGGCGGCTTGGCCGAGTAGGCGAGCGATCAGCGCATCCGGATTGTCTAGGTCTTCTGCTGTCGGCATCACATCTGGATGCGCCCACAGACTGTCGCGCAGTTGGGGTCCGACGGCTTCGGTGAGCTTGCTCCACATTTGTGATGCTTCACGCATGCGACGTGGACGCAGTTCGAGACCGACGAGCGAGGCGAATGCGGATTCTGCGGGCCCGCCGGATGCGCGGCGACGGCGCACGGTTTCACCGATGGCGCTCGCACGGGGCAGGCGCGCTACGGCTGCTTCGGTGACGGTGTCAACCCATCCTTCGATCAGCGCAAGCTGTGTTTCGAGGCGCGCGAGTGCGGCCATCTGCTCTTCCGACTTGGGTGGAATGAACGCTCCCGAGGTCATGGCGTCGCGAAGTTCGTCGGGGTTCGCCGGGTCGAAGTTACCGGCGACCTCTTCGAGCGCGGTCAGATCGATCGTGATTCCACGAGCGAAGTCGGTAATCGCCGAGAGCAGGTTTAGTCGCAGCCAGCGTGCGTGACGGAACAGTCGTGCGTGGGCGAGTTCGCGCACCGCAAGGTACAGCTGCACCTGATCCATGGGGATGTCTAGGCCTTCGCCGAACTCATCCATGTTTTGCGGCAGGAGGGCTGCCTGGCCGTCAGCAAGAAGAGGAATTCCCACGTCTCCGCCGGAAACAACCTCGCAGGAGAGTTGCCCGATGATCTGACCGAGCTGCATTGCAAAAAGCGTGCCACCGATCTGGCGCATCAGCTGACTCGCACCCAGGATCATCCCCTTCATTTCGTCGGGGGCTTGTTCCGTCAAAACCGTAGTCATTGCTTCAGAGATTGAGTTGGCGACCGGTTCGGCTAGCTGAATCCACAGCGGCATGGTCTGTTCGATCCACTCCATGCGCGTTATCACGTCGGGTTTGAGCGAGAGGTCAGACAAGTCAGTGACTTCTCCGAGCCACATTCCGCCAACGTGGAAAGCCTGGTCAATCTCGGCGCGAGTGATGGCGCCAACGGGCTTGACGGTTTTGAGAGCGTGCGCTTTGGCCTGCTCCATCGACAACGCCCAGTTGATCTTGCCGTCACTGGCGGCCGACGCGTTCATCGCGTTCTGCAGCTGGCTCATCATGGCTTGCAGACCGGCGGCGTCCAGTGGGAGTCCAGCTGCGCCTGCTAGCTTGCTCGGGTCAACCCCTCCGTTACCCGACAAAAAGTCGCGCAACATGTCCCGAAAGTCATCTTCGGGATTCTGCTCGTCTTTGTCGGTCACGGTTCCACTTTAGGCTGGATACATGAAATCTTCCCGCAATGCTCGTGGCTTCATCTTCCTTATGGTGAGTGCTGTTCTTGCGGCGATCATTCTGGTTTCACCCATGCCGTACGCGATCGAGATGCCTGGTCCGAGTTGGAACACACTTGGCACATCCACGATCACCAACAAAGACGGCACCAAGACGAAGGTTCCGCTCATCGCGGTCGAGGGCGCACCGACCTACCCAACTTCTGGTGCGCTTGACCTGCTCACGGTCTCGGTCGCAGGTAATCCCGAGCATCACCCGCTCTTTGGCGATGTCGTAATGTCGTGGCTCAACCCGGAGCGCGCAGTCGTTCCGATGGACCTGATCTACCCGCCGGATGTTTCACAGGCTGACCAGGACAAAGAGAATGCCGCGGCGATGGTGGATTCTCAGCGCGAGGCAATCGCGGCAGCGTTTACCAATCTTGGCTACGACGTCAGCGATGTGCGCATCGACAAGGTTCAAAAAGGCTCGCCCGCTGAAGGCAAGCTGCAGGCTGGAGACATCGTCGAGAGTGTCAACGGCAAGGTTGTGATGTCGATTACCGACATGCGTGCAGCGCTCAAAACCAACGGCACCAACAAACCAGCGAGTTTCGTTTACCTTCGCGACAAGATTCGTCACCAAGTCGATATCACCCCGGTGCTGTCAGATCCGGATGCCCAGGGCCGCCAATTCCCTGCCATCAAGGTTTTGGGTTCCGCCGTGTACGACTTCCCGTTCAAGGTCACCATCCGTCTTGACGACGTCGGTGGTCCAAGCGCTGGAATGATGTTTGCCCTCGGAGTGCTCGACGTGCTCACCCCGGATAGCCTCACCGGTGGCCGCAAGATTGCCGGTACCGGAACGATTGACAGCGCGGGAGAGGTCGGACCGATTGGCGGAATCCGTCAGAAGATGTATAGCGCGCGCACCGCGGGAGCGAGCTACATGTTTGTTCCGGCCGATAACTGCGCAGAGGCGTTCGGGCATGTGCCGGAGGGCATCCAGATTTTCAAGGTCTCGACGCTCAACGATGCACTGAAAGCAGCCAAGGTGATTGCCAAGGTCGACAGCTCGGAGCGCACGGCCGAACTAGCCAAACTGCCAACCTGCACCAAGTAACTCGCCGGTTTCTATCAGCCTTCCCACCGTAGGATTGCGACATGTCTTCACAGTCGAGTTCGCAGTCGCAGCCCCGTCCTCAACAAACGCGCCGTCGCCGTGCTCTTGCAGTCACGTTGCTCATCGCAGCGTTAGTTCTGGTGATTCTCGGTTCGGTCTTCTCTGGCTTGTACACCGAGATCCTCTGGTTCTCGCAGGTGGGCTTTTCCAATGTGCTGTTCACTCAGTGGGGCGCAGCCGCCGGAATCTTTGCAATCGGCTTTGTTGTGATGTCGGTCTCGGTGTGGCTGGGCATGACCGTCGCCTACCGAATTCGCCCGGTCTACGCGCGCTTGGGTGCTCAGATGGACCGCTACCAGCAAGCAATTGACCCTGTTCGAAAGCTCATCACCATCGCCCTGCCCCTGCTGCTCGGATTCTTCGGAGGGCTCGCGACTCTTGCCCACTGGCAAGAAGCAATGCTGTTTTTCAATGCCAGCCCTACCGGAACCACCGACCCGCAGTTCCACAAAGACATCTCTTTCTACCTGTTCGACCTGCCGTTCTATCAGGCCCTGGTCGGGTTCCTCTCGGCTGTTGTCATTCTCACGCTCATCGCCTCGGCGCTGACCAATCTCGTCTATGGCTCGATCAGCTTTGGTCGCCGCGAGGTGCGCGTCGCTAAGGGTGCACGCATCCAGTTGGCAATTTTGGGTGCCATCTTCCTGGGGCTCCAAGCCGTCAGCATCTACCTCGACCAGTTTGCGACTCTGAATGACTCAGCCGGTCTGATCACCGGTGCCAGCTACACCACGGTCAACGCGACCATCCCCGGATTGCAGATTCTGGCGATCATCGCCTCGCTCGTTGCGCTGCTGTTCGTCGTCACAGCGTTCACTGGTCGTTGGCGTCTGCCGGTCATCGGTGTCGCACTCTTGTTGGTCAGCGCCCTCGTGGTTGGTCTCGGCTACCCGTTCGTGATGCAGCGATTCATCGTTGACCCGAGTGAGCGCACGCTTGAGCAGCCATACATTCAGAACAATATCGACTTCACACGCAAGGCGTACGGCGTCGACAACCTGAAGTCCACCGAGTACAAAGCAACGACAGATGCCACACCCGGCGCACTTCGCGCCGACGCTGAAACCACGGCGAACATCCGCATTATCGACCCCATGCTGGTCAGCGACTCGTTCGCTCAGCTTGAGCAGTTCAAGCAGTACTACACCTTCCGTCAAGACCTCGATGTTGACCGCTACAACATCGCCGGTAAGTCTCAAGACACCGTTGTTGCCGCTCGTGAGCTGAACCAGAAGGGCATCGCCACCAACACGACGACCTCGTCCTGGTACAACAACACTCTTGTGTACACGCACGGTTATGGCCTCGTTGCCGCCTACGGCACCGAGCGCACTGTCGAGGGTCAGCCGGTGTTCTTGCAGGCGGGCATTCCCAGCACGGGCAAGCTCGGCAAGTTTGAGCCGCGCATTTACTTTGGCGAGCAGTCGCCCACCTACTCCATCGTGGGTGGCAACAACGGCAAAGATGTTGAGCTCGACTACCCGGCCAACGGCGACGACAAGCAGCAGACCTACACCACCTACGCCGGCAACGGCGGGCCGGTTCTGGGTGACTTTTTCACGCGCCTGGTTTACGCCATGAAGTTCGGCAGCGAAGAGATCCTGCTGTCGGATGCAGTGAACAACAAGTCGCAGATTCTTTACGACCGCGACCCTGCGCTTCGCGTGCAAAAGGTTGCACCATACCTGACCATCGACTCTGACCCGTACCCGAGCGTTGTCGACGGTCGTATCGTGTGGATCGTCGACGGCTACACCACGAGCGACCAGTACCCGTACTCGCGCCAAGAGAGCCTCTCGAGCGTGATCGCCGATCAGCAGACACCAAACACTGGTTTCTCGCGCGACACGGTGAACTACATCCGTAACTCGGTCAAGGCAACCGTTGACGCCTACACCGGCG
>JBDKLU010000165.1:0-12084 GCA_039795475.1 Actinomycetota bacterium
GGTAGCGCACCGCTCTTGTAAAGCGGGGGTTGTGGGTTCGAGTCCCATAGCCGGCCCCAGTTTTATTCGCACCGCATCCTCAGCGCCCTCACATATTTGAGTGTCAGCGTCGGATTTAGAATGGTGATGTAGGTACGACGATTTGGGAGGGTCACATGGTTGCCGAGCAGTCATCCTCCTCATCGCAGTCGCCGTTGACTGAACTCGAAAAGGCAGTGCTCATTTTTGAGCAGTCGTGGGTGATGCGCCCTGAAGCGAAAGACGAAGCAATTCGTCAGACCTTCGAAATGTCGCCGGTCAAGTACTACCAAATCCTCTCCGGTTTGCTTGACTCTCGACCTGCACTTGAGTTTGACCCCATGCTCATCAAACGCCTGCAGCGCGAGCGTGAACAGCGCCGTCGCAGTAGAGACATCAGACTTCACCCCTCGCAACAGAAAGATCGAGACTAGTCACGCATGAAGAACACCGAAGAACGCGATCGCTTTGACGAGCTTCCCGACGGTATCGACCGTCGTGGGTCACACCGCGCACCACTCGTTCGCCGTCGTGTTGTGACGTTCGCGTGGGCGGCCTTGGTCACCGGTCTTCTTGTCGGCGCTGGCACGATTGGACTTTTCGCCATGAATGGCAAGCTCGACGTGGTCGGGTTCCTGTTGCCCGGACTCAAGCCCACGCCGAGTGCGATCCCCACCGCTGCGCCCACGGTTGACGCCAAGATGACAGTCAACGTGCTCAACGGTACGGCCACAGAGGGTCTGGCAAGCCAGGTCGGCGAAAAGCTCGCAGCTGCTGGCATCACCGTTGGCACAAAGTCCAACTCGAGCGAAACGACCGTGAAGCACACCATGGTGTTCTACAGTCAGAAGTCTTCTGAGGGCGCTGCCCGTGGAGTGTGCAAGGCTCTGGCCTCGACCTGCTCGATCAAGTTCACATCCGCCTATGCGGCCTCGAGCGCTCCGCTCACCCTCGTCATGGGCAAAGACTACAAAGTGGTATCCACTAACTAGGTGTAGGTGTATTGCCGTTCTCGCGCTAGGGTTAGGCAACGGCTTTCGCGGTTCTCGCGCCTGTCGGTTTATTACTGCAATTGGAGAAACACATGGCGACTGGAACCGTTAAATGGTTCAACGCTGAAAAGGGCTACGGTTTCATCACCGTAGACGGCGACGAGCAGGACGTTTTCGTCCACTTCTCGGCCATCGAGATGGACGGCTACAAGGTCCTCGAAGAGGGTCAGAAGGTTGTCTTTGAAGTGGGCACCGGAAACAAGGGCCCGCAGGCGGAGTCAGTTCGACTCGGCTAAGACCGTCGATCGAAACTTTGCACCACCTGATGCCACCCGGATGGGTGGCATCAGTCGTTTAACCAGCGCGCTGCAGGTAACTTTCGATTTTGCACTCCGGGCAGGAGAGTGCCAATATTGGTTTAGCACTCATAACTTTCGAGTGCTAAACCACCCCCGTGATTGAAGTCCAAGGAGACTAAAACAACATGGCAAAAATCATTGCTTTTGACGAAGAAGCTCGTCGTGGGCTTGAGCGTGGTCTGAACACGCTCGCCGACGCAGTGAAGGTAACGCTCGGCCCACGCGGTCGCAACGTTGTCCTCGAAAAGAAGTGGGGCGCTCCCACCATCACTAACGATGGTGTGTCGATCGCCAAGGAAATCGAGCTCGACGAGCCGTTCGAGAAGATCGGTGCAGAGCTCGTTAAAGAGGTCGCCAAGAAGACCGATGACGTTGCCGGTGACGGTACGACCACGGCAACCGTTCTTGCTCAGGCACTCGTTCGCGAAGGTCTTCGTAACGTTGCAGCAGGGTCAGACCCCATCTCGCTCAAGAAGGGCATTGAGAAGGCTGTCGCTGCTGTCGTAGCTGAGCTCGAGAACAACGCTAAAGAGGTCGAGACCAAGGAAGAGATCGCGGCTACCGCATCCATCTCGGCTGCTGACCCCCAGATTGGTGCTCTCATCGCAGAGGCAATCGACCGCGTCGGCAAAGAGGGTGTTGTCACCGTTGAGGAGTCGAACACCTACGGCACCGAGCTCGACATCACCGAGGGTATGCGCTTCGACAAGGGCTTCCTCTCCGCATACTTCATGACCGACCCTGAGCGTCAAGAAGCAGTCTTCGAAGACCCCTACATCCTGATCGTGAACTCGAAGGTTTCGCAGATCAAGGACCTCATCCCCGTCATCGAGAAGGTTGCCCAGACTGGCAAGCAGCTGCTTATCATCGCTGAAGACGTTGATGGCGACGCTCTGGCAACTCTCGTTGTCAACAAGATTCGTGGCATCTTCAAGTCGGCTGCCGTCAAGGCTCCCGGCTTCGGTGACCGCCGCAAGGCCATGCTTCAGGACATCGCCATCCTTACCGGTGGTCAGGTCATCTCCGAGGAGCTCGGTCTCAAGCTCGAGGGAGTAGGCCTCGAGATGCTTGGTCAGGCACGCAAGGTTGTTATCACCAAGGACGAGACCACGATTGTTGAGGGCGCTGGTGCACCCGAGGCTCTCGCTGGTCGCGTAGCTCAGATCCGCGCCGAGATCAGCAACACCGACAGCGACTACGACCGCGAGAAGCTCCAGGAGCGCCTGGCAAAGCTCGCCGGTGGTGTTGCAGTTATCAAGGCTGGTGCCGCTACCGAGGTAGAGCTCAAGGAGCGCAAGCACCGCATTGAAGACGCCATCCGTAACGCAAAGGCAGCTGTCGAAGAGGGCATCGTCCCCGGTGGTGGTGTTGCACTTATCCAGGCTGGCAAGGTCGCTTTCGACAAGCTCAAGCTCAGCGGTGCAGAGGCCATCGGTGCTGACATCGTTCGTGTAGCTATCGAGGCTCCACTTCGCCAGATCGCGTTCAACGCAGGTCACGAGCCTGGAGTGGTCGTCGACCGCGTGCGCTCGCTGCCCAACGGTCACGGTCTCAACGCCGCAACCGATGAGTACGGCGACCTCGTTGCTCAGGGCATCATTGACCCGTGCAAGGTAACCCGCTCGGCCCTTCAGAACGCTGCATCAATCGCTGCACTGTTCCTGACCACCGAGGCAGTTGTTGCAGAGAAGCCTGAGAAGGCTGCTGCACCCATGGGTGACCCTTCGGGCGGCATGGACTTCTAGTCTCAAGCCACACACTCGCAAAAGAGCCCCTCGAAAGAGGGGCTCTTTTCGTTGTGAGCTGATTGTGCCTGCGCTAACCCGCAGCAAACATACGCTGGGTGGCTGCTTCGATCTCGGCGTAGTGGCGGGCAGCTTGTGACAGAGCCAGAGTGATTGCGCTCAAATCTCGCTCAACCTGCTGCTGGGTGCGATGCCAACTACCCACCACATTTTGAAAAGCGAGCGAAGCGGGCCCCTGCCAGGACGCTTGCAACGAGGTGAGTTGTGAGTGCAGCGCGCTGACCTCACTTTGAAGCCGACCAATGTTCGCGGTGATTGATGTTGCGGCGGTGCTCACGGCGTCACTATCGATGCGGATGGTAGTCATGATGTCCTTTCGTGCGGCATTTCAATGCCAACGAAAAGAGGATGACCACACCTCACTCTGAGGAGTCGCTCCAGATGCAGCCGTGTGGATGTTTGCTGGCTACGCGTTGGTGGGGATAGGTCCGTCGATGGGAAGGTGAACCGTAAAGGTTGCTCCAGAACCAGGAGTTTCTTCGACGGAAACATGACCCTGGTGCGCGGTGACAATGGACGACACGATTGCCAGACCGAGACCGCTGCCGCCCGTCTCGCGTGTGCGCGAGTTGTCTGCGCGCCAGAAGCGCTGGAAGATCTTTTCGCGAATCGGCTCGGGGATTCCATCGCCGTGGTCGATGATCGCAATCTTTGCTTCGTTCGCATCGGTGTCGATGCCAACACCGATCTCGAGCGGCGAACCAGCGTCGGTAAAACGAAGAGCATTTCCAAGAAGGTTGGTCACAACCTGACGGATCTTGTTTCCTTCGGCCCGGATAAGAACTTCTGGTACGTCGTCAGAGCCGTCGAGCGCAACCACGCGAACGGTTCGTTCGGGGTCTTGAGCGCGAACATCCATGGATGCATCGTGCGCGATGATCGTGAGGTTAACCTCGTCGAGGGCGAGCGGACGGGTCTCATCGAGTCGTGCGAGTTCGAGCAGGTCTTCCACAAGAACACCCATGCGAATGGCCTCGGCTTCGATGCGCTCCATGGCCTGCCCAATTTCTTCTGGCGAGTGCAGTGCGCCCATGCGATAGAGCTCGGCATAGCCGCGAACCGAAACGAGGGGAGTGCGCAGCTCGTGGCTGGCATCGCCGACGAATCGGCGCATCTGTTCGATGGTCTTGGCGCGGTCACTGAAGGCGCGGTCGATTCGCCCGAGCATGGTGTTGAGAGCGCGGTTGAGGCGGCCTACTTCTGTGTTTGGCGTTGACCACGGCAGGCGCTGGCTGAGGTCGCCGTCGGCAATCGCTTCAGCCGTTTTCTCAACCTCTCGCAGCGGAGAGAACGCGGTCGTGACCAAGAAACGAGTCAGCAATGCACCAAAAATGACAACGCCGATTCCGAATCCCAAGAAGATCGACAAGTAGGTCGTCAGCAGTCGTTCAACGTTGGCTGTTGAGAGAGCCACGATTACTGAGCCGGACTGCAGGTTGCCAGCGAATGTGACGGGCAACGAAATGGCGTGGTACAAAATGCGGTCGTTGCCCGAGCGAATCCCGAAGACGGCGCCGTCGAGGGCAGTGGTGTCGGCAACGGTCGGACCCACAGCGATGTATGGGCGAACGGCTGCAGCCTTCTCTTCCCAGTTGCGCTGTAACAACTGACCGGAGGCGTTGTAGACCGCGTAGTAGTAATCGGTGGGGGCGCCAGATGTTCGAAGCGAGGTCGATGTGGTGTCAACGACCTTGGAGAGATCGGCCCCTACGGCTTGAAGCTGGCTGTCGAGCTGACCGATGAGTGCGGGTTTGAGCATGGCCATGGTTCCGATTCCGGAAACCAAAAGGCCCAAGGTCAGCATCAGTACGGTGACTGATGTGACCTTGGTCCTGAGGGAGATGGCGTTCCATCTCTCGTGAAGTCCGGCAAGCACGCCTTTATTCTCGCAGGCTATTCCTTCGGAATCCTGAGCATGTACCCGAAACCTCGTTTGGTTTGGATGAGAGGTTCACTTGCGATCGGATCAATCTTGCGGCGCAAGTACGAAATATAGGACTCCACAATGCCGGCGTCGCCGTTGAAGTCGTACTCCCACACGTGGTCGAGTATCTGCGCTTTGCTGAGCACGCGGTTGGGGTTGAGCATCATGTAGCGCAGCAACTTGAACTCGGTGGGGCTCAAGTCGAGCACGTTGTCGCCAACCTTCACCTCGTGGGTGTCTTGGTCCATGGTGATCTCACCGGCGATGATGACGGCTTCCTCATCTTCGGCCATGGTGCGGCGAAGAATGGCTCGAATGCGGGCAACGATCTCGTCGAGGCTGAACGGCTTGGTGACGTAGTCGTCACCGCCGACGGTCAGGCCCTGGATCTTGTCTGCGGTGTCATCCTTCGCGGTGAGGAAGAGGATGGGGGAGGTGTACCCGGCCGCACGCAGTCGCTGGGTCACGCTGAACCCGTTCATGTCGGGAAGCATCACGTCGAGCAAAATGAGGTCGGGCTCTTCAGCGAGGACCGCTGAGATGGTGGAGGCGCCATTGGAGACGGACGCAACAGCGAAACCCTTGTGACGCAGCGTGCTGGTCAGGAGGTCGCGGATGTTGGGTTCGTCGTCTACTACGAGGATTTTTGGATTTGCCATGTCCACAGTCTCTGACAGTTTCCTGAGAGAAGTCTGAATGTCAGCAAAAATCTACTGTGCGAGTTCTGGGAGCGCGTGGGCATCCACAATCTCGTAGGTGTAGCCCTGCTCGGCCAGGAACCGCTGGCGGTTCTGCGCGTAATCCTGATCGATGGTGTCGCGAGCAACCAGCGTGTAGAAAGTCGCGCTGAAGCCGCTCTTTTTGGGGCGAAGCAGCCGACCCAAACGCTGGGCCTCTTCTTGGCGTGAACCAAACGCACCAGAAACCTGAATCGCGACGCTGGCTTCGGGCAGGTCGACCGAGAAGTTAGCGACCTTGCTCACCACGATGACTCGCTCCGTGCCATCACGGAATGCTTGGAACAGGCGCTCACGCTCATCCACTGGCGTTGCCCCGGTGATCTCGGGAACGCCCAGAGCGTCACCGAGCTCGGCGAGCTGATCGAGATATTGACCGATCACCAGGATGCGCTCCTCAGGGTGTGCAGCGATGAGCTGTTTGACGACCCGAAGTTTGCTCGGGGTGGTCGCCGCCATTCGGTAGCGCTCACCATCGCTCGCCGCCGCGTACTGCAGGCGCTCGTCGTCAGGAAGATCGATGCGAATCTCTTTGCAGACGGCAGGAGAGATGAATCCCTCTTGCTCGATTTCTTTCCACGGAGCATCGAAGCGCTTCGGGCCAATCAGGCTGAACACGTCAGACTCGCGACCATCTTCGCGAACGAGGGTTGCGGTCAGTCCGAGACGACGACGTGCCTGCAGCTCCGCGGTCAGCTTGAAAACTGGCGCCGGAAGCAAGTGAACCTCGTCGTAAATGACGAGACCCCAGTCGAGGGCATCCAGCAAAGCAAGGTGAGCGAATTCGCCTTTACGCTTGGCGGTCAAGATTTGGTACGTTGCGATCGTGACGGGTTTGACCTCTTTGGCTGAGCCAGAGTATTCGCCGATATCTTTGGCCGTCAGGTTGGTGCGCTTGATGAGCTCATCGCGCCACTGACGGGCAGAGACGGTGTTGGTTACGAGAATGAGCGTGTCTGTCTTGGTGGCAGCCATTGCTCCTGCCCCAACGAGTGTCTTGCCAGCGCCACAGGGCAGAACGACGACTCCGGATCCGCCGGTCAAGAAGTTGTTGACCGCTTTCTCTTGGTAGTGACGAAGGTTCCAGCCGCTCTCCTCGAGACCGATTTCGTAGTGCGAACCCGGACGGTAGCCGGCGTTGTCTTCAGCTGGCCAGCTGAGTTTGAGAAGTTCTTGCTTAAGCTGACCGCGGGCCCACGCGGCGATTCGGTAGGTCGTGTCAGAGAGCTTGCCGACCAGTAGCTCGGCAACCTTCTTCGACTTCGCGACCTCGGCGATGACCGCAGCGTCGAGGCCCTGCAACACGAGACCTTCTTCGTCGCGCTCAATCGTGAGGCGACCGTAGCGATTCATCGTCTCGGCGATGTCAAGACTGACGCTCGCTGGCACGTCGTACTTTGAGTAGGTCTCGAGCGTTGCCAGAATCTCGTCGGCCGTGTGCCCGGCTGCGCGAGCATTCCAGAGGCCGAGCTTGGTGATCCGGTAGGTGTGGATGTGCTCGGGGGCACGCTCCAGCTCAGCGAATATGGCCAACTCGTGGCGAGCATCCGTCGCTTGAGGGTGCGCTACTTCGAGCAGGACCGTGCGGTCGCTTTGGACAATGAGTGGACCGTTCGGCATAGCTTTCTACGCTACATCAGCATTCGAGATTGCGGTGATGCTGGAAAGCGGAAGAGTGCGCTCAACCTGCGACTTTCGATCAAGACCACGGAAACGACCGTTGCTCAGCCCGCGTGGATCGATCAGGAAATCTCGCGCTGTTCCATCAGGCAACGACACTGTGACATTCACTAGTGTTTTGTTTCGAATCGCCAGTTCGATCTGGCGCACAAGCCACTGTTCGTCGCTTGGTCCGTCAGGTGTGGCAAGCGAGTTCAATCGCTCGAGGAGAGCGGTGATTGCGTTGACTGCTTGCGTTGTTCCGGTGACGGTTGCAGGCCCTGGTTCCCACGGTTGGATCTCACCGGTGTCGCTTTCAAGAGCGGCAGGGTACTTCTCGTTGTGCAGGTTGCGCATAACGACGGAAACATCGTGTGGGCTGCGAAGAGAGTTTTCAGTTTCGGCGGTGAGAACCAAAGCGCGCAAAGAAACATCTGCAAGCAGGCGTGCTGCTGCTGAGGCGTCGCTGCAGGTGATGAGGGACGAACCGTGGTCGGCTCGAACACGAATGCTGGCGTGCTTCGAACCAACGTCGGCAATCAGATACGCCACCGGTTGGGGGATGCCCGTGCTGCTCACTTCGCTCAAGAACGAAGTGATCCACTCCGCGTCATGACCGGCGTCCATTGCTCGGGCAATAAGTACTGGGCTGAGGCGGTAGGTCGACGCGACCGATCGCGACTCGACACTCGCGAGCATGCGTAGCTTCGATTCGAGATCGGGGCGAAGTGGGCCAGGCGAGATGACGGTCAAATCGCTCTGCACGAGAATCTTGTCGATGTATGCCGGCAGCATTGACCCAATTGTGTCTACCGCGAGCGAAGTGTTGCCCTCGACGACGGCTGTGCCCGTGTTGGTGCGTGTGACGTCGACAACAAGACCGAGGAATGCTGCCTGCGCCACCGCTTCGAGTGACTCGGTTCGAACCTTTGTTGAATCGATGGGGAACTCCCAGGCGAGGAAATCTTGAAGAGAACCACCCCATTCGGTTCGCTTAAGCAGGGCACCGTGGAGTTGAGGCGAGAGCGAGAACGCCCAGCCGCTCGCGAGTGCGCCCCATCTGGCAGCGAGACCGCTTTCATTCCACGAAGAAGTCTCACTGATCGACCACACGCCCGCGTTGAGGGTGACGAGCCGAGCGGATGCCATGAGGCGCAGAAGTGCGCTGAGGTCTTCGGGAAGTCCTGTGATTGCAGTGGTGATACGAGCGGAGTCACTGGCGCTCAAAGTGCCACGCGAGACGGTGCGAAGCCCGCGCTTGGCAATCAGCTCGAGGAGTTCATCGATTCTGGTGACGAGATTGATTGCCTGCTCGAGGGCGGCTCGCGCGCGACGCTCGTCAACGGCGGTGACAGTGTCATCCGGGGCGAGCTGCGGCGCGGGACAAACTTCGCGGGCGCGGGCAATTGCTTCGGGAAACACCGTTGTCGCATCGGCTAGACCAAGTTGTCTCAGGTGCTTCAGCAGGGCATCCGAAATGTTTCCTTCGGCGAGAGACGCAAGACTCTGTCTGGGTAAAGCGGCGAGTCCTCGATCGAGTGATTCCGTGCGGAGCAAGGCGTCGGCCACATCGAACCAGTCTTTGATTCCCGTCACCGAAGACAAGCGCAGCGAAAGAAGCTCGCGCTGCTGCTCCGGTGAAAGCTCGCGCAAATAGGCGACGAGCGTGACGGTGGTGTTCATCGACGCTTAGCGCGAGCCGTCCTGTGCTTCACTGCGACGAGCACGCATGTTCACAATGATGAGCACGATGATGAGGGCGAAACCGACGGGCAGGCCAATCAGCGGCAGCGCAATGATGATGGGCCAGGCGCCTTCCGTGGGATTGATGTGCCACAGTGGGGTTCCAATAATCACGAGCAAGAAACACAGGATGGATAGACCGATGGTGCTCAAGACCATTCCGCTGAGCACTCGTTCGAGGCGAGTTGCGGGACGTTCGGCCGGGACGGACGCGGGTTCGTTCTTCTTACTCATCTCACCAGAATAAGGTGCCTACATTTCGTGCCGGTAAACTGTCTACGCAACATTCCCTGATGAAGGAGCACCGCAATGCCAACCGGCAAGGTCAAGTTTTACGATGAAGACAAAGGATTCGGCTTCATCGCCTCTGACGAGGGCCAGGAAGTATTCCTGCACGTCTCCGCACTGCCCGAGGGCGCGAAGGTTCGTCAGGGGAGCCGCGTTGAGTTCAGCGTTGCTGATGGCAAGCGCGGACCACAGGCAATGTCCGTGCGCGTGATCGACGTTCCATCCGTTGCAAAGCTTTCTCGCAAACCCGCAGACGACATGGCAATCATCGTTGAAGACCTCGTCAAGTTGCTCGACGGCATCGGTACCAACCTCAAGCGCGGGCACTACCCCGACAATGCGCACAGCCGCAAAGTAGCATCCGTGCTTCGTCGCGTTGCTGACGAGCTCGATGCTTGACGCCGGCCTGACTGAGCTCCAGCGCACTCGCAGCCTCGCTGCACTGGCCGAGATCACTCGCCCGAGCAGCGTTGGAAACTTCATCGGCCGTGTCGATGCAGAAGACGGTAGCTACTCGCTGCTCTTTGAGTGCTTGCTTCAGGGGTACCCCGGATGGCAGTGGAATGTTTCTCTGGCCGAGGTCGATGGTGACGATCCCACCGTTCTCGAGGCAGAGTTACTCCCCACTGAGGGCGCTTTGGTTGCACCCGATTGGGTTCCCTGGTCTCAGCGCCTTGCCGAATACCTTGAAGCACAGAAGCAGGCTGGCATCGATGAAGAGGCTGCGCTCGCGCAGATGCAGGCTGAAGCCGGCGGTGACGAAGACGACCTCGAAAGTTTCGACGAAGAAGAGTCAGATGACGATGACTCCGACGACGAAGACGACTTCGAGGACTCCGACGACGACGAGTCAGACGAAGACGAAGAAGACGAGTCTGACGACTAGTTAGAGGTTGTCGACGACGTACTCGATGCAGCCAATGAGTGCCGCCACGTCATCCGGCTCAATCGCCGTGAAGGTTGCGACGCGAAGCTGATTGCGTCCGAGCTTGCGGTAGGGGTCGGTGTCGACCACGCCGTTGGCGCGGAGCACCTTGGCGATGGCAGCCGCGTCGATGCTCTCATCAAAGTCAATCGTGACGACAACCTGCGAGCGGTGATCGGGGTTCGCCACGAACGGCGTCGCGTACGAGACCTTCTCGGCCCAGTCGTAAAGCAAGCCGGAGCTCTTCTTTGTGCGTGCGTCGGCCCACGAGATGCCGCCGTTCTCGTTCATCCACGAGACCTGGTTTTCCATCATCACGAGGGTTCCGACTGCGGGGGTGTTCAGCGTCTGCTCGAGGCGCGAGTTGTCGACTGCGTTCTTGAGGCTCAGGAATTCGGGGATGTAGCGTCCGCTGGCGGCGATACGCTCGATGCGCTCGATCGCTGCGGGCGAGAACAGGCCAAACCAGAGGCCACCATCGGAGGCGAAGTTCTTCTGAGGAGCGAAGTAGTAAACGTCGGCTTCTGCGGCATCGAACTTCACGCCACCGGCAGCGCGTGTTGCGTCGATGACGGTCAGTGCCCCGGCGTCACCGTGAACGCGCTTGACCGGTGCCATAACACCCGTCGAGGTCTCGTTGTGTGGCCAGGCATAAACGTCAATGCCTTCTGTGACGACGACCTCTGAGCGCGAACCGCCGGGAGCATCGATGACCAGAGGGGCCTCAAGAAATGGAGTTTTTGCTGCTGAAGCGAACTTTCCACCGAACTCGCCGAAGACGAGATTCTCGCTGCGGTTTTCGATGAGCGAGAAAGCGGCGGCATCCCAAAACGCGGTCGAACCGCCGTTAGCAAGGAGTACTTCGTAGCCTTCCGGGATTTCGAACAAGTCAGCAAGACCTGAGCGCACGCGGCCGACAAGGTTCTTGACCGGTGCTTGGCGGTGAGAAGTGCCCAAAAGCGCTGCTCCCGGACCGGCAAGCGCGGAAACCTGCTCAGCGCGGACCTTGGACGGGCCACAGCCGAATCGTCCGTCAGAGGGAAGCAGGTGGGAAGGAATGGTGATGTCGGCCATGCCTTGATTTTATCGGCACGAATAGACTTAGGCTTGCCTTACCTTTCGACCCGCAGGAACGAGCCATGACAGATCTGATCGATACGACAGAGATGTATTTGCGCACCATCCTCGAGCTCGAGGAAGAAGGCTTCGTGCCAATGCGCGCTCGCATTGCCGACCGTCTCAGTCACTCCGGTCCGACGGTGTCGCAAACGATTGCGCGTATGGAGCGAGACGGTCTCGTGCACGTGGGCGACGACCGCACCCTTCAGTTGACCGATGCCGGTCGTCAAACAGCGGTGCACGTCATGCGTAAGCACCGCATTGCTGAGCGACTTCTCGCCGACATCATCGGCCTCGAGTGGGAAGCTGTTCACGAAGAAGCCTGCCGCTGGGAACACGTGATGAGTGATCACGTCGAAGAAAAGATTCTGACCCTCTTGGGTGAGCCAACTGAGTCACCCTACGGCAACCCCATTCCGGGGCTTGAAGAGCTCGGTCGTTCGGCGGCTGAATCCTTCGGTTCCGGCGTTGTCAGCCTGGACCGCGCCACACCCAAAGACGGCTCAGTCGTGACC
>JBDKLU010000166.1:0-3638 GCA_039795475.1 Actinomycetota bacterium
GCGTTCTAGGCGAACACGTTTGCCATCTGCGATGAGCAGCGACTTGAACGCGATGAGCTTCTCCATGTGCACTTCCGGCTCGTGCACGAGAACGACCGCGTCGGCTTCGGAATCGTCAGCAAGCGCGATGAGGTCGACCACGCGCTCGAAACCGATCGAGAAACCTGCAGCGGGAACATCCTGACCGAGGAATCTGCCGATCATGCCGTCGTAACGACCACCCCCACCAACGGAACTACCCGACTCGGGGTGAGCAATCTCGAAAATGGTGCCTGTGTAGTAGCCCATTCCGCGAACGAGTGTCGGGTCGAAACGAACGGTCACACCTTCGGGCAGGTTGGTCAGCGAGCGAGCAAGCGTTTCCATCGCGGCGACGGCGTCGGAATCAATACCGTCGGGCAAAACCGAGAGGATGTCTGCCGTGGTCATGGGTACACCCCCGGCGGCAATGTGCGGAGCAATCTTCTCGAGGATTCCGCCGAGCACGCTGGCAGCATCCGCGCCGGATTCGCTGAGTTCAGCGATGACCCCCTCGACGCCGATCTTGTCGAGCTTGTCAATCGAAATCAGAGCCTGGGCCATGCGCTCTTCGGCGAAGCCACAGTAGTGAAGCAGACCGTGCAGGATTCGGCGATCGTTGATGCGAATCGTGCAGTCGCGCAACCCCAGCGCATCAAGCGCGGCGGATGTAGCGGTGATCAGCTCGACCTCGGCGCGCTGTGAATCGTCACCAATGATGTCAATGTCGCACTGCACGAACTGTCGGTAGCGCCCCTTTTGTGGGCGCTCAGCGCGCCAGACGGGAGCGATCTGGATGGCGCGAAAAACGTTGGGCAGCTCTGCGCGGTGACTGGCGTAAAAACGCGCGAGCGGAACGGTCAGGTCGAAGCGCAGACCCAGGTCGGCGAGTGCGTGCACATCTCCGTGACCGGCAGCGGCGGCCAGGTCATCGTGCGTGATTCCGCGCTTGAGAACCGAGAAACCGAGCTTTTCGTTGTCGCCACCGAGACCTGAGTGTAGGCGCTCGAAATCTTCGACAACAGGGGTTTCGATCTCATCGAAACCGTGTGCGCGGTAGACGCTACGAATGACGGCAAGCGCGCGCTCACGACGTGCTTTATCTGCGGGGAGAAAGTCCCGCATTCCACGGGGAGGATTTACGTCGCGAGCCATGCCTTCAATTTACCGGTGATTGAACGCCACACTCACTCGGCGTCGCGAATGTCGTCCTGCAGATCACGCAAACGACCACGAAGTGCGCGTTCTGCGTCGAGACCCTGCGAGCGCGCCGAGGCGACCATCGCGAGGAGAACCGCACCAAGCTCTTCCTCGGTCTGGAATGGGAAGGGAGCCGGGCCGCCAACTTCGACAACATCGAGCTTTTCTGCCTTGCCCAGAAGTTTGTCGGCAAGCAGGAGCGCGGGCATCGCCTGCGGAACGCCATCCAATGTCGATGTTCGCCCAGGCTTCTCTTGCTTTTTGAGGTCGTCCCAGAAGGTCATGACTTCGTCGGCGGTTTCAGCTGTGCGGCCACCGCCGAAAACATGTGGGTGACGCCCCACCATCTTCTTGGTCATGTGCTCAGCAACGTCTTCGAGAGTGAAGTTCTCACCGGGCGAGTTGGCCGCGAGGTCCGAGTGAAAAATCACCTGGTAGAGCACGTCACCAAGCTCTTCGATCATGTCGTCGCGGTCACCGGCCTCAATCGCGTCGATGAGCTCGTACGTTTCTTCGAGCAGATATCGGATGAGCGACTCGTGTGTTTGCTCGGCATCCCACGGGCACCCACCGGGGCCGCGCAGAGTGGCCATGACTTCGATGAGTTCGTCGAGTTTCGGATTCGGGCCAGTGCTCATGTGACTACCTTGCCACCGGATACGGTTTCGACCACTTCGACAGGCTCAGGGACCTCCAACAGCAAGAAAATAGGGCATCCGATGAGACGTTTCGGATGCCCTATTTCTTAGTGAAGCGGAGCTGGCAGTGAGACGGTCTGCCAGCTCCGCGGCTTTGTGCGCTGTTAGCTGAGACGTGCTTTCAGCGACACAAGTTCTTCGGTGAGCTCGGCCGGCAGACGATCACCAAACTTGTCGAAGAACTCGTCGGTGAGAGCGACTTCGTCGTTCCACATCTTCTTGTCTACTTCGAACAGTTTTGTCATCGCCTCGTTGGAGACGTCGAGCCCAGCGAGGTTCATGGAGCCCTCGGCGGGTACGCGACCGACAGGAGTCTCGCGAGCGTCAGCTTGACCGTCGACGCGGCGGCAAATCCAGTCGAGAACACGCGAGTTCTCGCCGAAGCCAGGCCACAGGAACTTGCCGTTTTCGCGACGGAACCAGTTGACCTGGAAGATCTTGGGGGCCTTGCCATCGAGCTTCTTGCCCATGTCCAGCCAGTGCGACCAGTAGTCGGCCATGTTGTAACCGCAGAACGGCAGCATGGCGAAGGGGTCACGGCGAAGCTCGCCCACTGTTCCCTCGGCAGCAGCCGTCTGCTCGCTCGACATGGTTGCACCGATGAAAACACCGTGGTTCCAGTCGAAAGCTTCAGCAACGAGCGGGATGTTCGTGGCGCGACGACCACCGAAGATGATGGCATCCAGCGGAACGCCGTCGTTCTTGTGCCACTCTTCGGAGAGAGTGGGGCACTGCTCGATCGGCACGGTGAAACGTGAGTTGGGGTGTGCTGCTGGGCGGCCCGAGTCGGGAGTCCAGTCTTGTCCGCGCCAGTCGATCAGGTGCGAAGGAACCTCGTCGGTCATGCCCTCCCACCAGACGTCTCCGTCATCCGTGAGTGCAACGTTCGTGAAGATGGTGTTTCCCCACACGGTGTTCATCGCGACTGGGTTAGTGCTTTCACCGGTTCCGGGAGCAACACCGAAGAAACCAGCTTCTGGGTTGATTGCGTAGAGGCGACCGTCGGTGCCCGGGCGGAGCCATGCGATGTCATCACCGATGGTTTCTGCCTTCCAGCCAGGGATGGTCGGTTGAAGCATGGCGAGGTTGGTCTTTCCACATGCTGACGGGAACGCAGCCGCTACGTGGTAGGCCCGACCCTCGGGCGAGGTGAGCTTGAGGATGAGCATGTGCTCGGCCATCCAGCCCTCTTGCTTGCCCATGAACGAACCGATGCGCAACGAGAAGCACTTCTTGGAGAGCAGTGCGTTTCCGCCATAGCCAGAGCCGTACGACCAGATTTCACGGGTCTCGGGGAAGTGGCAAATGTACTTGGTCGAGTTGCTCGGCCAAGCAACATCATCGATGCGATCACCGGCTGCGTTGATGAGCGGGAATCCAACGGAGTGAACGGCGGGAACCCAGGGGCTCTCCTCGTCGATCTCGGCGAGAGCATCAAAGCCCATGCGAGTCATGATTCGCATGTTGAGAACTGCGTAAGGCGAGTCGGTGAGCTGGATACCGACCTGCGATATTGCTCCGCCGTAGGGGCCCATCGAGAAGGGAACGACGTACATAGTGCGTCCACGCATCGAACCGGCGAAAAGTTCTTTCAACTCGGCATTCATCGCGTCAGGATCGCGCCAGTTGTTCGTGGGGCCAGCATCTTCTTGCTTGACCGAGCAGATGAAGGTGCGGTCTTCGACACGTGCGACATCGTCGGGGTCGGAGCGAACAAGGTAG
>JBDKLU010000167.1:0-5179 GCA_039795475.1 Actinomycetota bacterium
CGCTGCTCGCTCTCAAGCTCGGTGGACCCGTTCTCATGGCTATTGTTTCGGCTGTTGCGTTCGCAACGATCCTCGCCGTGGTTGCTGGTCTTGCCATCACCGCAGCGACCTCGTTCGCTCACGACATCTACGCAAGCGTCATCAAGAAGGGACAGGTCTCGCCGAACGGTGAGGTTCGCATCGCTCGCATCACTGTTGTTGTCGTCGGTATTCTCGCCATCATTGGTGGTATCGCCGCTCAAGGACAGAACGTTGCGTTCCTGGTAGCCCTCGCATTCGCGATTGCTGCGGCAGCTAACCTTCCGACCATCATCTACTCGCTTTACTGGCGCAAGTTCACCACTCGTGGCGCGCTGTGGAGCATGTACGGTGGTCTCATCATTTCGCTGGTCTTGATCATCTTCTCGCCCGTCGTTTCGGGCAAGATTGACAAGGCCACCGGAAAGTCATTGTCGATGATTCAGGACACGCACATCGACTTCCACTGGTTCCCCCTGGAGAACCCGGGCATTGTCGCAATTCCTGTTGCGTTCATTCTCGGATGGCTCTTCAGCGTGCTGCCTAGCCGCGCGCGCAAGGAGAACAAGTGGATTGGTGCAGAAATGGAAGTTCGCTCGCTCACCGGTTTCGGTGCCGAGAAGGCAACCCAGCACTAGGTTCCACCAAGAGATCTGGGGTCGGCGAGCAATCGCCGGCCCCTTTTCTTATGCCTTAAACGTAAAGGTGCTCGGGCACGTTGAACCCGAAGATTGCGATGCCACTGTTCCAGATGGCTGCACACGCAGCACGCAATAGGTCGAGCTCGTTTTCTCCAGCGCTCTCGATGACGAGATCGGTCATGCCAGCTTTGCCCGGGGCGATCGAAACGCAGGCGTCACGCACGGTGACTCCCCCACGCTTGTCGATGACGACTGCTGGATATGGTTCGTGCAGTTCACGAAGATCACCGAGGATGAAATCAGGACGCGAGCCTCCAAGGGAGGCAAACTCTTCATCCAGTCATAGCGAGACTCTTTACAAAAGCAGAGAAAAAGCACAGACTCACTTGAAAAGGGGGAATCATGAAGACTTTTTTATCGGTAGTCCTCTCCGCGGGGATCCTTGTTTTCGGCTGGTCGCCAGCATTGGCCGATTCGCCAACTCTTGAATTCAAAGCGGACCAAGTCGAATCCGCTTTACCACCTTCGAAGTCTCAACTAGACGCCAATCAAGTGGATTCGAAGCAAATCGAAGCAAAAGATCTAACGGTTTCGCATTCTGATCTAAAACCTGAAGTCACTCTCAATTTCTTTCCCGGTCGAGAAAACAACACGCAGATAACCATTGCACCAAGCGCAATCGTCTCAAGTCTCCAAAATGCTGATGATCGACAGATTTCTGAAACTAGTGATGGTTCCCACATTTACGACATCAAAATTGCCCCAGAAGGATTCAAAATACTCGGCATCATTCGCGCCACCACAAGCGCCCCGGAATTAGCTTTTGATTTTTCTAGTTCCGAAGCAATCGAGTTGGTCGAATTGGGAGACGGGCGCGTAAATATTCTTGGCATCGACGGATACTACTTTGGAACTCTTACGAAGCCGTGGGCGACAGATGCGAATGGAAATAGCCTTCCAACAAGCTTCGATGTTGTTAAGTCGCAATTAATTCAAAAGGTGACGACTTCTGGGGACACTGCATACCCTGTCATAGCAGATCCAAGTTGGACTTACTCGACTGATATCTTCATGAACTCGAGCCTTTCTTATTCATACAAAAAGGCCGCCACGGTAACGAGTCAGTTGAAAAGCTGTTTCAACTGCTATTTCCCAGTTTCAGGAGCTTCGAAAACATACCCTTACCCAAACCAGGTTATGTACCTAACCATCTATGCAGTTACGGCGACGCTCTATGCTCCAGTTCGAGTTATTTCTGTCTACACAAACGGCTGGAGATTTCGCGCCTTACCAGGCCATTTTGATGGAGCTGGATCTGAAATTGACTTTCTTTTTTACAATGATTCGGCCGGACGTCTGCATCTCTCCGTTGATGCAATTATCGTAAACACATATGTATGGCCGGCCTCGGAAATCAATAAGACAATTGCAATTCAGACTTGGCATAACTTCTACAACAATGTCGACTAAATTTCGTCAGACTTCCAGACGGACTGACCAGGAAATAGCAATAACGACTGGCATTTGGATCGGCGTTCTCAGCATTTTATGTTTCATGACTGTCTGCTATGCCGAGACCCCAAATGCGTATTTTTTTCCTACGTGGCTGTTAGCAACGACCGTTATTGGGATTGCCACTCTTCCACTTAATTACGGATTTGTGTGGCTACTCTACGTGACGGCAGTTCGCATGGAAGTTAGGCTCTGTTCTAAGAGAGCCGTTCTATGCGTAGTGGTTTCCTTTGCAGCCCTACCAGCATTGAGTACAGCTATCGGCTCACTTTTTTCACAAAATGATTTCTCATTTATAGCTGCTTGCGCGACTTCCTTCTTCGATGTCGCAGCTGCAGCCGGTGCCTTATTTCTGTTTGACAAACTTAAACGTAGAGGCGCTCGGGCACGTTGAACCCGAAGATTGCGATGCCACTGTTCCAGATGGCCGCACAGGCAGCGCGCAGGAGGTCGAGCTCGTTGTCTCCAGCGCTCTCAATGACGAGGTCGGTCATGCCAGCTTTGCCCGGAGCGATGGAAACGCAGGCGTCACGCACGGTGACTCCCCCACGCTTGTCGATGACGACTGCCGGATATGGTTCGTGCAGTTCACGAAGATCACCGAGGATGAAATCGGGACGCGAGCCTTCAGGCGCAGCGAGCAACTGCTTGGCCTTGTCGATGCCAGTAAGTACGAGAACCGATGCGATGCCTGCAGCAACCGCGCCCTTCACGTCCGTGTCGAGGCGGTCACCGATGAACAGTGCACGCTCGGTGTTGAAGCGCTTCTTGGCTTCTTCGAAGATGGGCAGCTCGGGCTTGCCAGCAACCAGCGGCAGTCGCCCGGTTGCCAGATGAACCGCCGAAACGAGTGTTCCGTTTCCGGGCGCAACACCTCGCTCGACCGGAATGGTCCAGTCCATGTTCGTGGCAATCCACGGAATGCCGTCGGGATGCGCATCCGACCGCTCGTTCAACGCAAAAGCAGCCTCGGCCAGATTGCGCCAGCCCAGATCGGGTGAGAAACCTTGGATGACCGCGGCAGGGTTGTCGAGCGCGGAGTCAGTGACGACAAAGCCGTTCTTGGTGACCTCATTGGTGAGGCCTTCGCCGCCAATAACGAGAATCGTGGAACCTGCCGGAGCAGCCTCACAAAGCAGCCCCATTGCAGCCTGCGGCGAGGTAACAACGTCGGAAGTTTCGAGTTTCAGCCCGAGCTCGCGAAGATGGTGCGCAACCTGCTCGTCGGTGCGGCTCGCGTTGTTCGTAATGAAGCCGACACGGGTCGACTCAGCAGCCTGGTTGAGCGACTCGACAGCGTGCGGAATCGCCTTCGGACCGGCGTAGACGACGCCATCCAAATCAGCGAGCACGACATCTACACCGTCGAGCGGGGTCTTCATCGCAGGCTTTTTACCGAACAGGGCCATGCTTACGCGTCTTCCTCGGCCGTTTCGACAGGCTCAACGACCTCTTCAACGAGCTCGTCTGCGACCTCAGCCTCGAGTGCTTCTTCTTCAAGCTCGTTCCACTCGGTCAGAACTTCTTGATCCTCAAGTTCGTGAACGGAACCGTAGGTTTCTTCCAGGGCTGCTTCAGCGATTTCTGCACGCTTGAGCCACGCCTTCGAATCCTTGTCGCGACCGAGCTCAGCCAGAACCTCAGCGTAGGCACGGAACAGTTCCGGGCTGTACGTGAATGCGGTGTCAGGCTTCAACTGAGGGATCTCGAGCTCAGCGAGAGCGAGCTCGGGCTGACCGAGGTCGAGGCGTGCGCCAGACATCGCGATTGCGAGCGTCGCCTGCACAGCATCCGAAAGCTTCGATCGGTCGACGGAACGACCGAGTTCAAGACCCTTTTCTGGGCGACCAACGCCACGTTCGCAGTCAACCATGAGGCCAATCTGGTCGAACGAACCGCTAATGCGGTTGAAAGTGCGGAGTTCGCGAAGAGCAAGAGCGAAATCGCCTGTGACGTAGGCCGTGATTCCCAGAGTCTCGCGAACAACAGCGATACGTCCGCCTCGACGAGATGCTGAGATCGCGTGCTGGTGTGCTGCTTCAGGATTGACCTCGAGGAGGCGGGCAGCCATCACCAAGTGCTCACCAACAAAGGTGGCGTTCTCCTCAGTCAGTGCCTTGAGCTCGTTGAACGCAACGCGGTCGAGTTCTTTGAGCGTGACGTCTTCATCGATGGGAAGATCGTTGTGTTCCTTGCGAACGGGACGCAGCTCGCGGGCGCGAAGCTGCTCAGGGGTCAGTTCGGGGCGTTCATCACGTGAGCCATCGCGGCCAGGTGCGGGACGGTCACCGTAACCGCTTCGTGCGCTCGGGCGACGATCTCCGTCACGTGGCGGGCGACGATCTCCGTCACGTGGCGGGCGACGGTCACCACCTTCACGAGGTTTCCACTCGCGACGTTCACCATCGCGTGCAGGACGCGCGTCACGCGAACCACCCTCACGAGGCTTCCACTCACGCTTCTCGCCATCGCGTGGAGTACGAGGACCACGGCGTTCGCCGTCTTCGCGGGGCTTCCACTCACGACGTTCACCATCACGCGATGGACGAGCCGGTCCGCCTTCGCGGGGCTTCCACTCGCGACGTTCACCATCACGAGGAGCGCCCGGGCGACCACCGGCGGGACGCCCACTCGAGGGACGACCTTCACCTGGCTTGCGGGGTCCGCCGGAACGACCACCTTCGCGACCGCCATCGCGACCAGCACCGTCGCGGCTGCCGCCGTCACGACCGTATCCTGAGGATCCACCGCGGCCTGAACCGCCACTGCGCCCTGCGCCACCAGCTCCGCCTGAACGTCCAGCGCCTCCGCTGCGTCCTGCTCCGCCCGATCCTCCGGGTCGCGAGTTACGGCCACCGTTTCCGGCGCCTCCTGATTGGCGATCAGCCATGGTAAATCCTCAAATGTTGTGTTGTTAAAGCAAAATGGCCACCCATTGCTGGGTGGCCATTTTGTAAATTAAGTCCGGCGGTGTCCTACTCTCCCACAGGGTCCCCCCTGCAGTACCA
>JBDKLU010000168.1:0-2622 GCA_039795475.1 Actinomycetota bacterium
GCTTGAGGTGCTAGTGCCCGTAAGGGCGTGGGGGTTCAAGTCCCCCCTCGCGCACAGATAAACCCCGGCTCATGAGCCGGGGTTTTTTGTATCCTCTGGGGCTCTTCGGTGCAGCAGATAACACCAGTTAGGTAGCGTTGAGACATGGCTCCTTCTTCGACACTTCGCACTGAGGCGAAACACGAGAAGGCTCTAGCGCAGGTTGCGTGGGCCAGGCAGCAACTAGCTGAGGCCTTTGACGACGACCTCGTGATCAACGGTCTTTCGAGTAGTGACGTAGAAACTCGTCGAACACTTGGTCTCACCAACGCTCAAGACAAGTCATCGAGTCGCTCGCTGGGCAATATTCTGCGAGCAAACCTGTTCACGCTTTTCAACGCTGTTGTTGGGGGTAGTTTCTTGCTGTTGCTCGTGCTCGGGCAGTGGAAAGATGCTTTGTTTGGCTTCGCGGTTGTCGCAAATGTGGTCATCGGTGTCGTTCAGGAGTTTCGTTCAAAGCGGGCTCTTGATCGCGTGGCAATTTTAAACCAACCGCTTGCGCGTGTGCTTCGAGACAAAGCTATCCTCGAGGTTGATGTCGCCCAAGTAGTTCTGGATGACGTGCTCGTGCTCCGGGCGGGCGATCAAGTTCCAGCTGATGCGCTCATTCTGAGCAGTTCAGGGCTTGAGGTTGATGAGTCTCTGCTCACTGGAGAATCTGACGCCATCGAAAAAACAGAGCGTGACATCATTCTTTCCGGATCGAGCGTGGTCGCAGGTAACGCTCTTGCTCGGACAATCCGGGTAGGAATCGAGTCGTATTCGACCGCTATCACTTTGGAAGCGCGTCGCTTCTCACTCGTCAGCTCAGAGCTTCGAAGCGCACTTGCCCGCATCATCCGATGGATTACCTGGGCGCTGATTCCGCTCATGGCTATTGCTCTCAACGGCCAGATGCAGGCAGTGGGAGGATGGTCGGCAGCTCTGGCCAACGGTGAATGGGTTCACGCGGCTGTTGCCTCGATTGCATCGATTATCAGCATGATTCCTCAGGGGCTTGTGCTGATCACGAGCATCACTTTTGCTTTAGCTGCAGTCAAACTGGCTCGCCAGCAAGTTCTCGTTCAGGAACTTCCTGCTGTCGAAGGCCTCGCGCGTGTTGATGTTGTTTGCTTCGACAAGACGGGAACTCTCACCGAAGGCGACATCGAATTCAACGATGTCGTCGAACTCCCAGGAGCTGCTTCTCGCGAAGATTGGCGGTCCGCTTTGGCGTGGATGGCGAATGCGGAAGATGCCAACAGTACGAGCAAGAGCTTGCAGGTCGCGTTCGCCCCAACGCAGCGACGAGGGGCACTCAGCGGATCAACCGCATTTTCATCCGCGCGAAAGTGGAGCGCCATCGAAATCGATTCGGCACAATCGTGGGTGTTTGGAGCACCCGAAATGGTGCTCGACTCGAGTTCTACCGAAAATACTGAGGCGCTCGCAGAGGCGGGTGCATTGGCCGAGAAGGGGCTTCGAACACTCGTTCTTGCGGTCAGTTCCCAACGACTGAGTGAAGATTCGCTTCCGCTCGGCCTTGCGCCGGTTGTGCTCGTCACCCTGCGTGAACGAATTCGCCAAGACGCACCTGAGACGATTGCTTATTTTCTCGAGCAGGGGCTCAGCCTCAAAGTTATATCGGGCGATAACCCTCGCACGGTCGCGGCGGTTGCTACTGCCGCGGGCATCCCGAATGCAACAGATGTCGTCGATGCACGCACACTGCCCGAAGATGCCGATGCCCTCGCCGATGTTCTTGAACGACACAGTGTGTTTGGTCGTGTCTCCCCCGAGCAGAAAAAGCTGATGGTCCTTGCTCTGCAATCACGAGGGCATGTCGTAGCTATGACCGGCGACGGAGTAAATGATGCCCTCGCGCTGAAAAAGGCGGATCTCGGTATTGCTATGGGAAACGGGTCGGCAGCAACAAAGGCCGTGTCGCGACTGGTGCTCATCGACAGTCGATTTTCCAGCCTGCCCGGGGTCGTTGGTGAGGGGCGTCGCGTCATTGCCAATGTGGAGCGCGTTTCCCGCTTGTTCTTGACCAAAACCTCCTGGGCAATGCTTTTGGCGATCGTTTTTGGAGTTATGCTGTGGCCGTTTCCGTTCCTTCCCCGGCAGCTGTCTGCTGTAGACGGATACACCATCGGAATTGCATCTTTCTTCTTGGCCTTGTTGCCAAACCCTCGTCGATACATCGCAGGCTTCCTGAAGAGATCTTTGATGTTCTGTATTCCAGCTGGAATCTTCACTGGCTTGCTGGTCATCGGCGCTGATGGATACATGCGTGAAGTCGGCGGATACTCCCCCGCCCAAACTCAGACAGTTATCGCAATCGTGCTATCTCTGAGTGGTTTGTGGGTTCTGGTCGCACTTTCGCGCCCGCTCAACCGAGCACGATTCGTCATTGTTGTAGCCATGTACGCGATGTTCGTTGGCACTCTTGCTCTGCCGATAACACGCGACTTCTTTGGGTTCGTAGTTTTGCCCGACAGCCTGCTTGTAGTCTGCGCGCTCGTCGGCGCAACTGCGATGCTCTGCATTGAAGCAGTGGATCGAATCGTGGCTCGCATCTTGAGCCGGCAGAGCTAGAGCAGG
>JBDKLU010000169.1:0-5196 GCA_039795475.1 Actinomycetota bacterium
CGCGAAGACTTGCGACCGTTCTTTACCGATTTCGTGGATGCGTTGCGCGCAGCAGCCAAAGGAATAACCTCCGCAGGCCTCAAGGGCCATCATGGTGTGGGTTTGTGATCAGAAACCGCGCGCCAGAAAACGCCAAGTATCGGTCATTCGCGGGAGCCATTACCCACAAACGAAGACTTGCCGCACACCCACCGCAATATGAAGGCATGACGAACTGACGCGCAAAGTACAACTATAAGCCGGATTTGCGGGTTGTGTCTAGTCCGATTTTTCCGCTGGCCGAAGATTCGCACACATCAGCATTCGCCAACGCGACTAATCTGAAGGCGTGGCAGCCCATCCTTCGACTCGACTCAAGCTTTCTGGTCATATCGCCACCATCGAACCTGACCCGTATCAAGACGGTGCGTACATTCTCGATGTGGATGGAACTCCGCAGTCTCACGTCTTTTTGGACGAGCCCGACGAACTCTTTTTTGAATACGTTCGACGCATCGGTCACGTAATCGACGAGATCGCACCCGAGGGCGAACCGATTACGGCAGTGCACTTGGGCGGAGGTGCTCTCACGCTCCCCCGCTATGTCGCAGCCACCCGGCCAGGTTCACGCCAGCAGGTCATCGAACTCGAGCAAGACCTCATTGACTTCGTGCGCGAACACCTTCCGTTGCCCAAAGACGCGAGTATCCGCATCCGATATGGGGATGCCCGCGAGGTGCTCGGCAAGCTGCCAACCGGGCTTCACGGCACCGTCGACCTGGTCGTTATCGACATCTACTCCGGTGCTCGCACGCCGGCACATGTGACCACGCTCGAGTTCTTCACCGAAGTGTCGAAGCTGCTTTCACCCACGGGCGTCATCGTCATCAACGCGGCTGACGGACCCGGATTGGCTTTTGTTCGGTCTGAGGCGGCAACTCTGCGCACCGTCGTTCCACACGTGATCGCATTCGCTGAAGCACAGGTGCTCAAAGGTCGCCGCTTTGGCAACGTCGTGCTCGTCGGCGGCAACCGAACCGACCTGATCGAATGGATGCCCCGACTCATGGCAGGCGGCCCGCACCCTGCTCGCGTGCTCGCCGACAGCGAGATGAAGACGTTCATCGGCAGTGCACCCATCGTGACCGATGCCACCGCAGTGGACTCCCCCACCCCAAACAAGACGATTTTTCAGACCGCGAAGCGTTAGCGCATCCATGGCCGATCTGAAGCGAGTCGAACACTGGGCGGATGCCCTCATCAAGCTTTACCTCGACCCGACCGTGTGGTCGTTCCGGTTCGACCACGCTCGCACGCGAGCAGGCCTGTGCGACTTCACCAATAAGCGCATCTCGGTGTCAAAGTACTTGGCCGAGAAGTACGAAGACGACGAAATTCATCAGGTTCTCTTGCACGAGGTGGCGCACGCACTAGCCGGAGCACGGGCTGGTCACGGCAAAGTGTGGAAAGAGACCGCAAAAGAACTTGGCTACGACGGCAAACGAACTCACGACGGTAGCGCCGCAAACGAACTCGCACCCTGGGTGGGTACATGCCCGGGTGGACACGACCACTATCGCTTTCGAAAGCCGACTCGAGTGCTCTCCTGTGGAGCGTGTGGCAAAGGTTTCTCGCGCGCCCACCTCATTACGTGGGTTCACCGGGATGTCCTTTAGGGTAAAACCACCACACTCCGGGGGTTCTCATGTATGTCTTTCTCAGGCTCGAGCTCGACTGCTCGCCCGATGACGCATGGAACGCCCTCGGCAACCCAGCCGTTTTTCGCGCCGTGATGCGTCCACTGATGCGGGTACGCAGCCTCGATGCTGGCGGCTTTCCTAAGCGTTGGAGCCAAGACGAAGTCCACCACGTTTCCATGCGCCTGTTTGGTGTCGTTCCCATGGGCCACCACAGCATCGACATCACCTACACAGAACGCCCCGGCGGAGTTCGCATGGTTGTCGACCAGGGGGAGCCGCTTTCTGGCATTCTTTCCCGCACCAGCACCTGGGATCACCGCATGGCTGTGTCAGCTTCCCCTGGAGGAAAGACGCTCTACCGCGATCGGCTCTCGGTCAAAGCAGGCATTCTTACTTTGCCCCTGTGGCTCGGTCTTTGGGCGCTCTGGCAATACCGTGGAGCACGCCTGCAGAAGCTCGCTCGCCGTTGGGGCAGCTAGCCGACGAAAACTTAGTCGAGTTCTGACTCGTCGATTGCGACGAGAGCGTCAGCCGAAGACATCGACTTCAGCGTGAGTGAGAACTCATCCATGCCGGCCATCTTTTCGGCCATGCGAGCAGTACGTGCATCCGTGTCAGCCTGAATGCCTGCCGCGTGTTCAAGGAAACGGTTGGTCAACTCTTCAGCGCGTGCACGAGCACGAGTGATCAGGTTGATGCCGGTGTTGCGGGCCGCAGCCATGCGAGCCTCACTGCTTTCACGAGCGGCATTGAGGTAAGCCTCTGCCTCTGCACTCAACTCAGCAGCACGGTTCGATGCTTCAGCAACGCGCTCGTTAGCCTCGCCTGTAATGCGCTGAACGTGAGCGACAGCTTCTTCGTGCAGGGCAAGACGCTCGCGCTCGGCCTCATCAAGGGCAACCTTGATTTCGCGCTCGATGCGGAACTGCTCACGCTCAGAGATCTGACGCAGAGTTTGAAGCTCCGTCTTGACGTCTTCAGTTTCTTGGTGAACGCGAGCACGGATTTCGGCTGCTTCACGCTCGGCCTCGGCAACAACAGCTGCCGCCTTGCGCTGGGCAATTTCGATTGAGGTGCGAGCCTCGGTCGTCTTGGCTTCAGTCTGGTTGTTGAGCTCGGTGACCTTGCGCTCGCTCTCGACGCGCAGGTCTTCGGCAGCAGCCTCAGCCTCGCCGATCAGCTTTTCTGCGCGGAGACGAGAAACACGAGTGATCTGTTCTGCCTCGGCGCGAGCGCTCTCTCGAAGCACCGAAGCTTCGGCAGCGGCATCCTTGACCATCTTGGCTGCTTGCTCTTCGGCAACGCGAAGGGTCTGCTCAAAAGCCGAACCAAGGTCAGAGAAGGAAGGCTTGGAGTTTGCACGCTTGAGAGTGCCCGCAGCTTCTTGAAGTTCGCGAGTCAAACGCTCGACCGTCTTGGCAGCCGATGCGCGTTCGTCTTCAACCTGACGAGCCTTGACTGCTGCCTGGTCGAGGGCCGAGTTGACCTCGTCAACGTCGTAACCCTTACGCGAAGAGCGGAACGAGAAGTTTTCAGCCATGGCTAGTTCTCCTCACTCAGAACATCTTCGTCGTCGCTATCGATCGATCCCATTGCGATCTCGAGCTCCGAAGCGAACGAGTTCACGTTCTGTCGTTGCTCTTCGAGCTCGGCAAGACGCTGAACGTTCTCTTGGTACAAATCTTGTGCGTGCTGACGCATCTCGTTGTTGAGCGCATTAGCCCGTTCACGAGCACGCTCGACCAGGGCAACCGCGTTGCGCTGCGAAGCGGCAAGCAAAGCATCGCCCTCTTCGTGAGCGCGAGCGAACAGAGCCTCGGCCTCTTCGATCAGTCCCGTTGCGTGCGCGTCAGCCTCAGCGACCTGCGCCTCAGCTTCACGAGTGATCTCAGCGATGTAGCTCGAGGTCTGCTCGCTCAAACGACGAGCTTCGCGGTCGGTGCGCTCCTGAAGTGCTTCAATCTCACGCTGAACACGCTGCTGCTCACGCTCGTTGAGCTGACGAAGAGTTGCGATCTCGGCACGAGCATCGTCGGTGTCTTTCTGCACCTGAGCCAAAAGTTCGACTGCCGTTTGGTCGGCATCCTGCTCAATCTGCAGAGCCTGCTCGCGAGCCTCATCGAGACTGGCGCGGGCTGCTTCAAGACGAGATTCAGCAATCTGGATGATCTCTGCTGCACGACGCTGGCTCTGCTCACGGGCATCCGTGGCACGCTTTTCGGCTTCTTCAGCGAGCTTCTCAGCCTGGCGGTTTGCCGAGCTCGTGATGCGCTCAGCCTCAGCAGCTGCATTGTCGCGAAGTTCGTTGACCTCGTCGGTTGCATCCTTGAGAAGTTTGCCTGCCTGCTCTTCAGCAACGCGAAGTGTCTGCTCGAAAGCAGCACCCAAGTCGGAGAACGAAGGCTTAGCGTTTGCGCGCTTGATCGCGTTCTTTGCCTCGTTCAGTTCACGAGTAAGGCGCTCGATAGCCTGATCAGCCTCTTCACGCTCAGCCTGAGCGCGATCGATACGGCTCGTGATGTCAGCAAAAGCGCGGTCGACATCGGCAGGTTCATACCCGCGACGTGACTCGCTGAACTTAGGTGACTCAGACATGAGGCTCTCGAAAATCCAATCGAAAAGGACGTGTTTTTTGCGAACGCAAAACGAGGAGGAAAAACCTCCGCGTCATTAGTGTAGCCCTTTTATTCCGCGGAAAAACTAGTGGGAATGCCCTACTGAGGCCAGAGCGGCCTTGAGTAGGGCGCCGCGGCCACCCTCCATCTCATCAAGTACTGCGGGACTCGTGGCATCTTCCGGGCTGAGCCAGGTCAACTCGAGAGCATCCTGGCGAGGCTCACAGGTGCCCGTGACCGGGACAACAAAAGCCAACGAAACCGCGTGCTGACGTTCATCCGTGTACGCAGAGATGCCCTTGAACGGGAAATATTCGGCGACATGAGCCGGAACAGGGCTTGCCGGAAGCAGCGGAAACGCCATCGGGCCGAGATCTTTCTCGAGATGGCGGAAAAGCGCTTCACGCAAGGTTTCGCCATACATGACACGACCAGAAACAATCGTGCGAGTCATGTTGCCCGAGCTGTTCGCGCGAAGAAGCAGACCAACCTCAGTGACCTGACCGAGCCCATCAACACGGACCGGAACAGCCTCAACATACAAAAGCGGAAGGCGACGGCGGATGTTCGCCAACTCGTCTTCGCTCAGCCAACCACCACTGGGATCCGGGGTACCAACGCTCATATTTCTATTTCTATCGGATGCCACGTTCACGCGAGCGCTTCACGCGCCACACGTAGAGCTTCAAAAGTTGAGGCACCAAGACGTAGACAGCCAGCGGAACAATGATGATCGTCAAAATGAACGCCTTGAACACTGGGTGAAGAGTGCCCATCACCGGACCTAAGTAGGTCAAACCTAGGGCGACCAGCGGAAAAATGACGATCCACGTCGCAAGCGCACGAATGTGAACCGACGGGATGATGGGCTTCTCAGACATGAGTTCAGGATAGCCCGGCGC
>JBDKLU010000170.1:0-11565 GCA_039795475.1 Actinomycetota bacterium
GGGTAAACGTGGCAAACATCAAATCGCAGATCAAGCGAATTGGCACCAACAAGAAGGCTCAGGAGCGCAACAAGGCGGTCAAGAGCGAGGTCAAGACCGCTGTTCGCGCAACTCGCGAGGCTATCGTTGCCGGCGACAAGGACAAGGCCGTAGCCGCACTGAAGACCGCCACCAAGAAGCTTGACAAGGCTGCAAGCAAGGGCGTTATTCACAAGAACCAGGCCGCTAACCGCAAGTCGGCTATCGCCAAGAAGGTTGCTGCTCTCTAAAGCGCACCCCACAAACATCAGTTGCCCTCACCTTTGGTGGGGGCAACTTTTTTGGTGGTCTACTCGTCAGCTCCAAAGTTTGCGACGATGCGCACCATGCGTTCAAGAGCAAAAACGGGATCACGGCTGGCGCCTTTGACGCCAGCGTCAGCATCAGCGACCGCAATGATGGCATTGCCGAGACCTCGATCACTCCAGTTGATGATGTCGCGTTTGGCTCGGTCAATCTGCCACGGTGCTGCGCCAACGATGGATGCGAGTTCATTCGATGACTTACGCTGACCAGCCACCTTGGCCATGAGTCGCAGTTTGCTGGCGAACGCAGCGACAATCGGGACAGGGTCCGCTCCTGTGTCAAGCGCCTGACGAAGAGTTAGCAAAGCATCACCCATTCGACCCTCAATCGCAGAGTCTGCAACCTTAAATGCCGTTGCCTCTACGCGGCCACCGTAATAGGTGTCGACTGTTTTTTCGGTAATGTCTCCGGGCGCATCAGCAATCAATTGTTGGCACGCGTTAGCCAGTTCAGAACCACTCGAAGAGAAAGCTGAAACCAAAGCGCGCAGGCCTGCAGAATCGATGCGACGACCAGCATTCTTGAACTCGGCAGCAGCAAAATCTGCCTTGTCGTTATCGCTCTTAAGTTCTGCACATACGACTTCAATTGCGCCAATTTTTCCGGAACGAACAGTGTCGAGCAGTTTCTTGCCCCGCACTCCCCCGCCATGACGCAAAACGACGGTGACATCATCAGTTGGGTTAGCGAGGAATGCAAGAGAGTCTTCGAGAAAGTCGTCAGTGCACTTCTCCACGCTCGCAACACGAATGAGTCGCGGTTCACCGAACAGAGATGGGCTCGCGAGATCAAACAGCTGCCCAGGTTGATACGAACTTGCATCAATGTCGGAGACTTCGAGCTCTGGCGTTGCTTCTCGCATATCAGCTCGAAGTTTCGTTACCGCACGGTCCGCCAGAAAATCTTCTGGACCAGAAACGAGCACAACCGCTGCCGGGGAAATTCCGTTCCACTCACGCACCGGAATGGCTGACTTGGCTGCAGGTTTAGCGCCTTTACCTGTCGTTTTTGCCACTGCCATTGAACATCCGTTTCTGTTACTTCCAGACTACCTATCCGTATCGAGACGAAGCCTCACCCCGTCGAATGAAACAAAGAGAAAGCCTTGTTTATCGGTGCGTCCAACCACCGTACCCAGAGCCTCCAACATTCCCAGTGCTTTACGAGTTGGATGACCGTACCCGTTGTCGGCTCCAACTGAGATCAAGCCGATCTGTGGCGCGAAACGGTTCATCAGGTTCTCGCTGGTATCCGCCGAGCCGTGATGCGCAACTTTGAGTACATCAACGCGAGGTAAGTCGAGAGATGATGACAGGAGTGCGTCTTGTGCGGCAGCGCCTAGATCTCCAATGAAGGCGGCCGAAAAGGACGGCCAGTTCACAACCATGGAGATACTGCCCGGATTCCCAGATTGCATATCCGGTGTGCGCCCGTCTGGCCAGATCATCTGCCACGACGCGTCCCCCAGCGTTCCCGTCATGCCGGCACGACCTTCACGACAGTGCACTTGAGAAACACACATCTCATCCCACAGGCGTTGTTCGTCGGCACTCGTTGGCGTCTGCATGAATATCTCGCCTGTTTTGCCCTTTACAGCAGACGCTCCGCCGACGTGGTCAAGATCGAAGTGCGTGAAAACTTGTAGATCAAGGTGCCTGATGCCGAGGCGCACGAGACAATCCCGAAATCCAGCGGGAGTCCGACCTGTGTCGATCCCAGCAAAATGCGATTGACCTTGAGCGTCGATTCCTTTCAGCACGATGGCGTCACCCTGTCCGACATCACAAGCAACGATTCGCCAGTCAGCTGGCACAGCAGCAACGGCATGCTGTGTTGAGCCAATCGTCCAAAGAAGGGAACCACCAAGACCCCCGACTATGAATCCAACGGCCACTTTGGTCAATTGGCCAGTGCCTCTCCGCTTGCGTACGAAGACGACAATCATCGCCACGCTGAGGATGGCGGCGCAGGCGAAGCCGACAAGTCCAGGCGGCCAGGCCAGCTGAGCGAAGGGCAGCGCCGCGAGACTCTGGGCTACACGCCCAATCCACTCTGAGGGAAGCCATGCAAACCACGAGAGCAATATCGCGCAGGGCATGAAAATCAACCCAGTGAGGCAAATGAGCAACCCGATGACGGTAACAACTGCCGCAGCCGGAACTGCCAACACATTTGCCGCGATGCCATAAGTGGGCAGTGTTGGTGAAAGCAAAATGATCACGGGCTGACACAACAGAGAGGCTGAGATTGGCACAGCCAACGCCAGTGCCAGCCACGGCATCATGAACCGTTCAAGCCACCGAGTGATTGGTGTAGTCAGTACGAGAAGTCCAAGGGTTGCGAGTACGGAGAGAATAAACCCGTAATTGGTAGCCCACGTTGGCTCAATGACGAGCAAGAGCCCGACGGCAAGTGCGAGAACTGGTAAGCCTGCTGAAAGACGACCGAGGGCAAGTCCAATGAGCACCGCGATCGACATGACGGCAGCCCTCATAATGCTTGCACCAGGCGTTACGACGGCAACAAAAAACAGCAAGCCCGTTGCTGCCCCCGCGATTCGCAGCCACCGAGGCGCCCCTAACCACGAAAATGCAGCGAAGGTCGCAGCAGTAACAACGTGACAGTTTGCGCCGGAAACCGCCACAAGGTGCGTGAGCGAAGCAGACTTCATGGCTCCATCGAGCTCTTCGCTCACGCGTGCAGTGTCGCCGATGGCAAGCCCGGGCAGAAGCTGCCCACCAACGCTGGGAAGAGATGCGCTGGCCTCGAGCAGTGCTTTTCGTAAAGGCGCCATTACTCGCGAAAGCGGTTCGAAAAGGTGGCTCAACGCGTCTTGGCCTGCACGCGGATGCTCGACACCCAGACTCACCTGAATGATGATCATGATTACCCACACGCAGGCAACGAAACCAATGATCCAGCGGCTTTTCACGGCACAATTAAGGGTTTGAGAGTAGCCATGAGTTTCACACCGATGCCACTCACATTGTCGAGCTGGCTGACACTTTGAAACCCGCCGTTGGCTACACGCCAATCGATGATGCGTTGAGCTAGTGCAGGCCCGACACCGGGCAATCCATCAAGTTGTTCGAGAGTGGCACGAGAAAGACTCACCTTGCCTCCACCTGAGCCAACGTTGGCACCAGAACCTGCAGCAGCCCCGAATTCGTTTGAGAGCTGAAGGCAGGAATCTGCGTGAGGTTTTTTATAAGGAATGATTATCTGTTCGCCGTCATTGATCGTGCGCGCGAGGTTGACTGCACACTGATCTGCGGCTGAGAGCAATCCCCCGGCGCTCATCACCGCATCGATGACTCGCGCCCCTGATGCCACAGAAATCAACCCTGGCTTGGCAACAGCGCCAACGAGATGAACGAGTGCCGAGGTCAGATTACCGACGGCTGCTGGCTGACTAGTTTCCCGAGGGGCAATAACCACAGACCGAGGCGGCGAGAGAACAACAGGTAATCCCATAGCCAGCGCAGCAACCACTAAGACGGAGACGACACCAAGCGTGACTATTTTTCGTAGGCGAGCAGATCTGAGATGCGTCGACCATGCCGAGTTTGAATCGATGTTTGGTAGCGGCATTCAAGCACGCTAAAGCCGACGTTCACGCGCTTATATTGCGCAGCAGATCAGCTTGAACTGCTGAGCCTTCGGATTGTGTGTGGAGAACTACCCGACAGGTTTCGTCGCAATGTTGACGAGCTTCGGAGCGCGCACAATCACATTGACGATCTCTCGGCCCTCAAGGCTACGAACGACACCAGCGAGCTCCATTGCCAGAGCTTGCAAGTCACCTTCAGAGATATTCGGCGAGACCTCAAGTCGATCGCGCACCTTGCCATCAACTTGCACAACAGCTGTGACGGATTCCTGAATAAGTAGCGCGGGATTAGCTGATGGCCACACCGCATGGGCCACAGTCGCTTGGTGACCAAGCGTTGCCCACATGTCTTCTGCCGTGTAAGGCGCGTACATGTCAAGCATCATCGCTGTAACTTCTGCTGCTTCACGAACAGCTGGGTCAGCGCCACCGACACCCGAGTCAATGGCTTTTCGGGTTGCATTGACCAAGTCCATGAGTCGGGCAATAACAACGTTGAACTTGAAGGACTCAACTAACTTGGGGGCATCTTCGAGCAGCGCGTGAGTGACGCGGCGCAAGGAAACATCGCCCGTTGAGAAATCAACGCCAGGCACGCTCGAAACATCTTGCGCAACGCGCCATGCACGAGCAAGGAATTTGTTTGAGGCAGAAGGTGAAACATCCGCCCAGTCGATGTCGTCCTCGGGAGGCCCGGCGAATGCCATGGTCAAACGAACAGCGTCAATACCGTGTTCCTCGAGCTGGTCCGACAGTTTGACGATGTTGCCCTTGGACTTGCTCATGGCAGAGCCATCCATCAAGACCATGCCCTGGTTCAAGAGGTTGGTGAAGGGTTCCTCGAAATCGAGGTGCCCGAGATCGAACAAGACCTTGGTGATGAAGCGCGCGTAAAGCAGGTGCAGAATCGCGTGCGTGACGCCACCGACATACTGGTCAACCGGCGCCCAGCGTTTAGCTTGTGCCGGGTCGAAAGCTTGAGTCGAGTCATTGGGAGACAGGAAGCGCAGGAAGTACCAGGAGCTGTCCACGAACGTGTCCATGGTGTCTGGGTCGCGACGAGCTGGAGTGCCATCAATTGGGTTAGGAACGTTGACCCAGTGCTCAGCTGCGCCAAGAGGCGACTGTCCCTTGGGTTGCAGGTTCAAACCTTCTGTCGGCGGAAGAACAACGGGGAGCTGGTCTTCGGGTACGGGAATTTCGGTTCCGTCTTCGGCGTGAATGATCGGGATGGGCGTGCCCCAGTAGCGCTGACGCGAAATTAGCCAGTCACGCAGACGGAAATTCTTCGCTGCCTTGCCGGTGCCCCGAGCAACGAGGAGCTCAATTGCCTTGGCAATCGCCTCTGCCTTGCGCAGACCATTGAGGTCACCCGAGTTAGCGAGAACACCATCACCAGCGATCGCGACACCCGAAGAGGCAGGATCATCGTTGACGCTGCCGTCTTCGTCAGCAATGGGTTCGACAACTACTCGCACGGGAAGGCCGTACGCCCGCGCAAAGTCGAGGTCTCGCTGATCGTGAGCTGGAACAGCCATAATCGCGCCGTGACCGTAGTCGGCCAAAACGTAGTCGGCAGCCCAGACTGGGATGCGCTCACCGTTGACAGGGTTAATCGCGTAACGACCGAGGAATACGCCCGTCTTCGGACGGTCGGTAGCCTGTCGCTCAATTTCTGTCGCCTTCTGCACTTCAGTCAAATAGGCGGCGAAAGCACTCTTCGTGGCTTCGTCCGCGCCGGCAACAAGTTCACCAGCCAGATCAGCATCAGGTGCGACAACCATGAATGTTGCGCCAAAAAGCGTGTCGGGACGAGTGGTGAACACGGTAACTGGTTCGTCACGGCCCTCGATTACAAAGTCAACGTCGGCGCCGGTGGAACGACCAATCCAGTTGCGCTGCATGGTGAGCACCTTGGCTGGCCAGTGACCCTCGAGGGTGTCGAGGTCGTCGAGAAGGCGGTCTGCATACTCGGTGATGCGGAAGTACCACTGAGTCAGCTTCTTTTTGACGACGATTGCACCAGAACGCTCGGAGGTGCCATCAGGCATGACCTGCTCGTTCGCCAAAACCGTTTGATCTACCGGGTCCCAGTTCACCCATGAGTCTTTGCGGTAGGCCAGACCTTTTTTGTACATCTGCAGGAACAACCACTGGTTCCACTTGTAGTACTCGGGGTCAGAGGTGTGAATCGTGCGCGTCCAGTCGAAGCTGGCAGCGTAACGACGCATGGATGAGCGCTGCTGCTCAATGTTGTCGTAGGTCCACGTGACCGGGTTCAATCCGCGCTTGATGGCGGCGTTTTCTGCCGGAAGGCCAAACGAGTCCCAGCCAATGGGGTGTAGAACGTTGTAGTCGCGGTGACGCCAGTATCGAGCGATCACGTCTCCGAGTGCATACGCTTCGGCATGGCCCATGTGCAAGTCGCCCGAAGGGTACGGGAACATGTCGAGAACGTACTTTCGGGGGCGCTCATCGTTGGGGTCGTCGGAGCGGAAAGGCTCCATTTTGTCCCAGACGGGCAACCACTTGTCTTGAATTTCCGCGAAGTTATATGTCGCGTTCTCGTTCTCGCTCATCCGTTCAAGAATACCGGTGGTTAGACCAGCCCAAGCGCGCGTAATGCCGGTGCGGCTTTGAGCTTCATCTCTTCGAGTTCGGCAACCGGGTCGGAGTCGCTCGTGATTCCACCGCCAGTGCCAATGGATGCTCCGCTTTCGTCAATCACAATCGAGCGAATAACCATCGCGAGTTCACAGGCACCATCGTTACCGAACCAACCAAAAGCTCCCGAATAGACGCCTCGTGGTCCGTTTTCGAGCACGGAGAGAATCTTCATCGCTGCGATTTTGGGGGCACCGGTCATCGACCCAGCTGGGAATGTCGCTTCGATCGCGTCGATTGCGGTCATTCCCTCGCGCAATTGAGCTGAGACCGTGCTCACCAGTTGATGAACGTGAGGCAGTGTGTGCACGTCAAGCAAGTTCTCCGCGGTTACTGTTCCGAGCTGTCCCACTCGCGACAAATCGTTGCGCATGAGATCCACAATCATGAGGTTTTCGGCCTGTTCCTTTGCCGAATCTCGCAGCTCCTCTGCCAAACGTTTGTCTTCATCTGGCGTCATTCCGCGAGCGCGAGTTCCCTTAATGGGCATTGTCGAGACACGGCCGCGATTGTCGACACGCATGAATACTTCAGGCGACGAGCTCAGCAGGTGCACTCCTCCAAGGGAAAGAAGTGCTCCGTGGTGGCTGGGATTGTCTGCACGAAGTCGTGTGTACACATCCTGCGCATCCCATGTTCCTGCCACGGTGTATTCGTTCGTGAGGCATAGCTGGTAGGCGTCACCTCGGTAGATGGCTGCTTTGCACTCGTTGACCATAAGCATGTACTGCTCGTCGCTGTGCCGCGAAGTGACCATGCGATCGGATGCACTGGCCAGGTCTTTGGTGTTGAGGCGTTGAGTGGCTAAGGCAGCGAGCGCATCACGCAAAGCCTGCGCGTCAAGGTCGCTATGCGAGAGCAGCGTTACCGTTCGCGTGCCGTGGTTAAACTCCAACGCGGCTCGAACTTCGATGAAGCGAACTGATTCGTGCGCCGGGTCAGCAAGCTTAACGGGCGTGGTTGAGGCACCGAGCTCGTATCCCAGCCAACCGATGTATCCGAGGGTGAACGGACCGGCGCTTTGGCTGAGTTTTGTTGCGCTATTTCGCGCGGGGGAAGGAATTCGCGAGCGCAGCGCTGTCAGATCTCGACCGGTGATGAGTTCCCCCACACCGACAGCGAGGTACGAATAGCCGTCAACAGCATCTGGGCCGGCATCCAGCCACAGGACGTGGTCGTGATGACCCCACAACTTCGCGTGCACCGCGGCAGGATCGGTCCAGCTCTCAAGCTGATGCCGGAAGGTGTGTGTCGTCACGGTACTAGCCTAGGGAGCATGAGTCTCGAGCTTGGACGTTATCGCTACCGCGTTGATGCTCTTGAGCCTTCTGACAGCTCGGGCACGATGCCGCTGTATGTTGCCGATTCCTGGCTCACCGTCGACGGTGCAACGATTGCTATCGATAAGCATTTCGCTAGATTTACACGCAGTGCCGAAGAACAGGGTTTGGTTTACTCGCCGCACACTTTTCTGGAGTCGGTTCGAGAAGCGATTTCTGGTCCAGGCACCGTCAACCCTCGTATCGAGCTGACTGTCCGCGGTGAATTGATGTTGTGGATGCGCCCGGCACCGGAGCGCAAAGCATCCATTGTGCTGTGGACAGCACAGAATGACCCGCGCGAGACACCGGCAATCAAAGGTCCAGATATCCCGTCTCTCGAGGTTTTACGTACTGAAGCCCGGGAGAACGGTGCTGACGAAGCCGTCATCACAACCGCTTCGGGTGAAATTGTGGACGGCTCAACGACGTGTTTGCTGTGGTGGCGTGATGGCAAGGCACTAACTCCCCCGCGTGAATTCACGAGACTTTCGAGTGTGACGGTGCAGGTGGTGGCTGAACTCTTGGCCTCGGCTGGCATTGACATTGCCGAAGAAGCAGCAACACCGGCACATCTTGAGGGATGCGAAGTGTGGGCCGTAAACGCGTTGCACGGCATTCGCCCGGTGACCGAATGGTGCAACGGTCCAGCGCTCGCGACCTCTCATCCGCTCGCCGATCACTGGCGCCCGATGTACGAAGCACTCCGTCAATCGTGACAAACTAGCAAACGTGTTTTCATCGACGAAGAAGCAGCGCTCACGCCCCGCGCGTGAGGTTATTCACATCGCTGCCCGCCTTGAAGACCGTTTGCACGAGTGGCGCCGCATCTGGGCTCGCCGTCGCAAGCTTGCTGTAACCGTCGTTCCCTACCGCGGTTATGGCTCACCCACGCAGGTGCGTGTTTTGGCTCGCGTACTCCTCACGCGCGTACCCAAGCCCGGAAGTCGTCTGGCTAAAAAGTACGCAAAACGCGCCGACGGCGTGCGTGGTTGGCGCAGTTTTGTCAGTGTTCCAGTGAGTTACGCCGTGGTCACGATCACGATTGAGGGCGAAACACACACGGTTACCGCTGACCGCGGTGGAGTTGTCGATACCCTGCTTGAAATGTCGCTGGCTCCTGGTGTGCACAAGGTGCGCATCCAATCGGAAGATTCTGAGATTGCCGAAGCAGAAGTCAACATTGCCCCCGCGGAGGCGACACTTGGTTTGATTTCGGATGTTGACGACACCGTCATGGTCACGGCTCTTCCTCGCCCGTTCTTGGCGTTTTGGAATGCTTTCGTGCTGAACGAGCACGCCCGCGTTCCTACGGCCGGTATGGCTGTTCTGCTCAGTCGCATTGTTCGTCACCAAAAGGGCATGCCCGTGTTCTATTTGTCGACGGGCGCGTGGAACGTTGCCCCGACCCTCCGTCGCTTCTTGAGCCGCAACCTGTACCCGGTCGGCTCTATGTTGCTCACCGACTGGGGTCCCACGCACGATCGCTGGTTCCGTAGCGGTCAAGAGCACAAACGCACTCAACTAGAGCGTCTGGCTCGTGAATTCCCCAACGTGAAGTGGATTCTCGTCGGCGATGACGGACAGCACGATGAAGAGCTCTACGCTGAGTTTGAAGCCAAACACCCCGATAAAGTCGCCGGTGTTGCCATCCGCCAGCTGTCAACATCCGAAGCTGTTTTGGCCGGCGGTCGTAAGAAGGGTCTTGCTAAAGCCCTTCGTGGCGGCGCGCCCTGGGTCTACGGTGGCGATGGTGCCAGCTTGTTCGATCAACTGATTTCTCTCGGCGTTATCGAATACCACTAGCTTCGCTGTCGGTGGGGTTTCCTATTCTGATTATTCGAAGATATATTCGAATAATAAAGGAGCCCCCATGCAGATAAACGAAGACGTTCAGGTCGAAGTTTCCGACTCTGGTGCACCCATTCGGTTCACCTGGCGCGGCATCACGTACACCGTGGTGAGCGCACCCGAGCCCTGGCTCACGCGTCGAGCGTGGTGGACCGAGCCCACGAGCGTCTCGCGCGGAACAACCGCGGGGCTACTCGATGTTCCTGTCTGGCGGGTTGACGCCACTCCCCTGAGTGCGGCCGGAGCGGGCATGGACGGCGTGTTCGACATTGCCCGTTTCGATTCTCGAGTCGGCTGGCAACTCATGAACGCATGGACCGACGTTCTCGACGATCGACTATTCGCTTAATACCCCTCAGGATTTCGACAAGTTCAATCACCAACGACGCGGCCGGGCGTCCATACCCACACAGACCATGGCCACGTTCACTCATTTACGCGTCTCGAGCGCCTTCTCCGCGCACTACGGCACAGCGCGCCCAGAAACGCTCGTAGCTACAGCACACGCTATGGGAATGAGTGCCATCGGCATCACCGATCGCGACGGACTCTATGGCGCTGTTCGGCACATCCGAACCTGCCTGCATTTCGGTCTTCGCCCCATCGTCGGCGTCACCCTCAACCTGTGCGAACGAGATGGCGCACCCGCCGGTCGCGTCACCATCCTCGCCCACGGAAAAACTCACGGGCGAGGATGGGCATCACTGGCGCGCACCATCACCGCCAGCCACGCCAAACGAGGTAAACAACAACCCACCTTGCGTCGAGATCGCCTAGCCGGGCTGCTTCGAGGCCCCGACGGCATCTCGGTAGTCGTACTCCTCGGTCCAGACTCCGACGTGGGAGTACACCTCGCCCGCGGTGACAACACGCGCGCGCAGAGCGCACTCGACTGGTGGAAGCAGACGCTGCCACAGGCCATCCGTGTTGAAGTGGTCTGCCATTACACCGAACCAGGAACCCCCGGCAGCCTGCGCCATGCCGCGCACATGCTTGAACTGGCCGAAACCTGCGAAGTGCCCGCCGTGCTCAGCAATGCGGTGCGATACCTCAACCCTGACGAAGCCCTCACCGGTGACGTGCTCGACGCCGCCGAAGAATTGCGCCCGCTCGGCGCATTCACCCCACAACCCAACGGGCAAGCATGGCTCAAACCCGCCGACCACATGCACGCAATCGCCGCAGCCATCGTGCGACGAAGCACACTCGACACCGGTGCGGCAATGCGCATGCTCGCAGAAACCGAGCGAGTGGCCGAGCTCTGCACACTCGACCCAGCCAGCGATATCGGCTGGAAGCAAGCAAAAATTCCTGAAAACGACGTCATCGGACTCACCGGAGATCCCGACCGCGTGCTCTGGCATCGCGCCGAGTCGGCCATCATGGAGCGCTACCCCTATGCCAATTCCGCACTTCTCGACAAAGTGCGCCAACGCATGCGCGACGAACTCACCACCATCTACGGGTTCGGCTTCTCTTCGTACTTTTTGACCGTGGCTGATGTCACCGCCCTGATCAGGCGCATGGGCATCCGCAACCAGGCACGAGGATCGGGCGCTGGAAGCCTGGTCAACTACCTACTACGCATCAGCAACGTCGATCCACTCGAGCACGACCTGCTGTTCGAACGATTTCTGGGCAATAAGCGCGAGACACTGCCCGACATTGACATCGACGTTGAATCTGCACGCAGACACGACATTTACCGAGCGATTTTCGAGCGCTACGGCTCAACCCGCGTGAGTTTGATGGCGATGCAAAACACGTACCGCGCCC